>CANGXP010000014.1 GCA_947457935.1 Alphaproteobacteria bacterium
ACCGTTATACTCAGGCCAATTCTTTATTTTGTACTTTGACTTCGGCTTATTATTATCATTCATGGCACTGATCCGGCTTCTTATTGTTAATTAAGCCTTATCAGGGATAACACCTCTTGCATAACTCTTATTTGTGCAACAAAGCCATTTCTTCATTTTATCTCCGACTATTTCTAAAATTTTTTAGATGACTGGTTCTAATTCTGATTTGCCTGCACAAGTTGCACATTCAATAGCCCACAACTTGCGGCACACCACGCATAAGACGGCGGTTGTATGGTGGTGTTAAAATGGGGGAGTGTTTGCAGGCGCAAGCGATACATCTCAACCCCTTCCAGCACACGTTGCACATAGTTGCGTGTCTCGCGAAACGGAATAGACTCCATCCAATCAATCATGGAGATTTCGCCCTTGCGGGGATCACCATAGTGAGCAAGCCATTTTTTCACGCTCCCAGCACCTGCATTATAGGCAGCAGCAACAAGCGGATACGAACCACCAAACTGTTCAATAAGCCGCTGTAAGTGATGACTGCCAACCTGCATGTTATACTGCCCATCCCGCGTCAGGTTAGGCAAATTAAATGGCACACCCATAATCCGCGTTTCCATTTTAGCGGTTTCAGGCATAAGCTGCATTAACCCGCGTGCCCCCACAGGGCTTTGCACAGAAACATTAAACAGGCTTTCTTGACGAATAATCCCATAAATCAAGGCTGCTTCGGGTGCTTTCACAGTCTTTGGTAACTTTACCATCGGAAATTCAGCATCGGGCAGGGATAAGCCTAAGTTCTTCGCCTTTTTTGCCATGGTAATCGCAAGATCAACCCGCCCAATACTGGTGAGCAACTGTGTTAACCCTGCAACCTCAGATGTATCAGTTACAGACGTAAGCAAGGCGTTTGCATAGATGCCAACAAACCTTTTTTCTCCCAGCGCGTTAAGCTGGACAATAGCGAGTGCGAGCGGGTTATTCACCAACGCGCTATCGCCTGCAGGGGGCACCGAATTTGCGAGCATGGCAAACGGGTCTGCATTGATTTTTTGCATCGCTAACTGGCCGTAGAACGATGAGTAATATTGCGCGGCATCCGTATAAAGCTTTGTGGCTATATCTGTTTTTCCCACCGCTTCTGCCGTTTGTGCCAGCCAATACCCGCCTCTAGAACGGCTTATAGGTGTTTGCGAGTTCTTATACACATTCAAAAAATGCTGTGCAGCAAGCTTAGGGGCTTTTAGGAAGTTATTCGCAATCCACCCTGCTAAAAATTCTGCTTCTAAATATTCAGCACTGCCAGCATTCAGTCTATTGTTCCGTGCAATCGCATAGGCGGTTTTCGCATCCCCCAAGCGTAAGGTTTTCCGTGCTTGAAATTCTACTTCTTTCCACCACGCTTTGGGTTCTAGTGCGGGTGTTGTGGCGCGAAGCAACGCCGCAATCGCTGTTTTATCATCGCCTTTTAGCCGTGCAAAATTGGCATATTCATAAAGTAAGCCTGTGTTGGTGTTATAGGGCGCGGGCACACGGGCTGCTGCTGCCGTTGCATTTTTTGCGCGTTTGTTCAGCAACTGCCGTGCATCCGCCAGCGCAATCGCACCCGCAGGTAAAAATCGCTTCAAACGATACACTTGGGTGTAATCCCCTTCCCATAACAGCATATCTAGCCGTGCGATGTGATTTTCTTTGGTGAGAAAGCCACCGTAATTCCGCAAGAAATCCACCTCGTTTGAGGCATTAAACATATTCTCAACCCATGTTTTTTGGGCGAGTTGTTGGGCTTCTGTGATTTTTTCATCGGCGAGCAAAATGCGCAGCCATGCCATTCTTCCCGTTGTTGTTTTTGGGGGATTTTGTGCAAACCATGCCCGCAACGCTTCTTTTGGTGTTGAATCGGTTATCAGCTTTTCGGCTTTTTCAATCATCCCTTCTTGATGCGGCCATATGGGGTTTTGCGCGAGAAACTGTGTTATATCTGCAAACGTAACGCTACCATCATCATAACGCAATCTTCCCCAATGCAGCACCTTTGCCAGCAGCGGATCGGTTGCTTTGGTTGCGAGCTGTTCTGCTTGCGACCATTTGCCTTTATTTGCAAGCGCGAACGACTGTCTATACACTTGTTTATCAAAGTCAGATAACGCTGTCGCGTTTACAGAAACGCTCGATAAGCACAGTAATAAAAGGAAGGTGCAGAACTTTTGTATCATGGTGGAGTGTATCTCTTCTTGTTTTATGATAGGATAAACCTTAAATGTAGACTCTTTCAATGTAAATAGGCTTGTTATGCTATATGGTTCACACGTTGCGCTTATCACCCCGTTTCAACAAAACGGTGCTGTTGATTGGCACGCCCTCGAAAAACTTGTCGCGTGGCATATAGAACAAGGCACCGATGGGCTTGTGCCCTGTGGCACAACAGGCGAATCGGCAACGCTTACTGCTGAAGAGCATAACGCTGTCATTGAATTTTGTGTGAAACACGCACACGGTAAAGTAAAAATTATCGCGGGAACGGGTTCAAACAGCACCATTGAGGCAATTGAATACTCACAATTTGCGGAAAAAGTGGGTGCTGATGCCGCCCTTGTCATCACCCCTTATTACAATAAACCCACACAAAGCGGGCTTTATGCGCATTTTAAAGCCATCCATGATGCAACCAACATTCCAATTATCCTCTATGATGTGCCCAGCAGATGCTCAGTGCGCCTTGAAGATGAAACGGTGGTGCGGCTTGCAGCGTTGCCCCGCATCATCGGCATTAAGGATGCAACAGGAGATTTAGAACGTCCCCTGCGTCTCACCCGCGCCTTAGGAGCTGATTTTTTGCAATTATCAGGCGAAGACAGCACCGCTTTAGCCTATAATATTCAGGGCGGGCATGGTTGCATTTCGGTCAGTGCGAACATTGCCCCAAAGCTGTGTGCGGATTTACAAAATGCGTGGACGGCAGGAAATATAAGAGAGGCGCAACGCTTAAACGCTCTATTATTACCCCTCCACAAAGCCATGTTTATTGAAACCAGCCCTGCCCCTGCAAAATATGCAGCGTCTTTGCTAGGGCTTTGCGCGGCAGATTTACGCTTGCCGCTTGTGGGTATTAGCGATGCAAGCAAAGCAGTTGTGAAACAAGCATTGCATGATGTAGGGCTGTTATAAAAATGGGAGAAAAATCCGCCTTTGGTTCGCCGACCATTCAAAATCGCAAAGCGCGTTTTGATTATCAAGTCGTGGAAACATTTGAAGCAGGCATTATGCTGACGGGGAGCGAAGTTAAATCCATCCGTCTCGGCAGCGTGAGTATTGGCGAGGCATTCGCCCTTGAGCGCAACGGCGAGCTTTTTCTCACCAACGCCACCATCTCCCCCTATGCAGGCGCGAATAAATTTAATCATTCGCCCAAGCGGGAACGAAAATTGTTGTTAAAAAGCAAAGAAATCAAAAAAATTATTGGTGAGATAACCCGCTCCCGCCTTACCCTCGTGCCGCTAGAGTTATATTTCAACGCACACGGCAAAATTAAGTGCAAAATAGCCTTGGTGATTGGCAAAAAAAGCTACGATAAACGCCAAACAGAAAAAGATCGGGATTGGGCACGACAAAAATCGCGATTACTCAAAGAATAGTTTTTGTTGTTAATAAAATTTTAAAGATTCTCTCCTAGTTTTGGTGTAAGCTCAAACAATAACAAGAGAGAACACATCATGGACAGCAAAGAATTTGCCTTTTGGCTCAAAGGCGCGTTAGAAATCGGGGGCAAAGCCTCTTTTACCGATCAGCGCGTTGAACTCATCACTAAGCGTGCTTCAGATGTGCAAAGCCCTGATGATTTTGTGTTGTTCGTGCGTCGCTTGCTCTATTGGAACACGGCGGAAACTGCTTTCACCAGCCTAAGCCAAGCAATTGGAAAATATTTCAAAGATCATTTATACGCACACAACCCAACGGCTAACCCTTATGGGTATAATGTAACGCAAAGCAAACCTGCGGGCATCCCCAATGGGAATCGGCCTCCGTTGCCTGAGATGAGTGAAGCAACGGATGAGCCGTTACCTGCAGTTACGCATTAACGCCCATAACTACCAAGCTGCTTTATTTTATTGTTCTGGACACCAGCTTTCGCTGGTGATTCGCACCGCAGGCAGTCGTTGTGGGAGTGGCGAATCACCAGCGAAAGCTGGTGTCCAACCTTTTCTACCTAGAGAGTTTCTAACGCCCCGCCGCCGTGCCTTCCCGCCGTGGATCACTCACGCCCACCAACGTGCCGTTATCTTCAACATAAATCGCGTTCACACCACTCGTAAGATTGGCTTCAACAACGGTGTGTCCTTTGGCTTTCAGCGCGTTGATAATGGCAGGAGAAAAGCGTTTTTCTTCCAGTTCTAATTCGCCATTTCTGTCCACAAAGTGCCCTCCAGCAAGGGCTGCCTCCAGTGGCTTTTTCCAGTCCAGCACTTCCACCAATGTTTTGACAACAAACGGCGTGATACGCGCCCCACCGGGGGAACCGACCACCATTTTGAGATTGCCCTTGCTATCAAACACAAAGGTTGGCGACATAGAACTACGCGGGCGTTTATTCGGCTGCACACGATTGGCAATTTTTTTGCCCTTTTCAACAGGCGTAAACGCAAAATCTGTCAACTCATTGTTCAACAAAAATCCGCCCGCAAACAACCGTGAACCGAAGGTATTTTCAATACTGGTTGTTAAGGAGACAGCGTTGCCATAGCGATCCACCACGCTGATATGCGAAGTAGAAATAGGTTCAACCTGCGTATAGTCGCCTGCATATTTTTTGCCAAATGGTTGCCCTGCTGTTGCCGTCCCCAATGTTTTTGCAGGGGAAATCAGTTTCGCACGGCTCGTAACATAGCGTTTATCAAGGAGCGCCGTTTGTTTATACTGCACAAAAGCAGGGTCAGCGATATAGCGATTTCTGTCTGCATATGCGAGCGCACTTGCTTCTGCAACAAGGTGAATCGCCTCCGCACTATCAGGTTTTGCTTTGTGAAATGCGGTTTTCTCTAAAATTGCCAGTGTTTGCAGGGTTACAATTCCGCCGCCACTTGAAGGGGGCACGCCGCAAATTTTATACGCCCGATAGCCGTTGCACACAGGCGATTTTTCCAACGCCGTATACTCAATAAAATCACTAATCGTTAATTTTCCGCGATTAACAGGCGCTTTGTTAACCGCCGCGAGCATAAGGTCAGTTGTATCACCCTGATAAAATTCTTTCGCACCATTCACGGCAATGCGGTGGATAGTCTCGCCCAATACAGGATTTTTCAGGATATGCCCCGCTTGCCACGGCTTACCACTTTTATCATAAAAATAGGCACGCGATGCAGGGATACTTGCTAAATATGGCTCATTTTCTAACTGATAGTGCAGACGCTCTGAAACAGCAAAGCCCTTGCGTGCAGCGGTTGCCGTGGGGTATAACAAGTCAAACCATTGCGTTCTGCCATATTTTCCATGGGCATCTTCCAACATTTTTAACAATCCGGGAACCCCTACTGATTTGCCGCCAACAACAGCCGTGAAAAACTCTTGTGCGCGACCTTTTTTATCTAAGAACATTTTTTCAGAGGCACTGGCAGGTGCCGTTTCCCGCCCATCAAACGCCACGGTTTGCTTGGTTTTGGCATCATACACCAGCATATAGCCGCCACCGCCAATGCCAGAAGCAAACGGCTCAACCAGCGTCAACATCACGCTCGCGGCAATCGCTGCATCAACCGCCGTCCCCCCTTTTGCGAGCACCACTTCCCCTGCTTGTGTTGCCAAGGGATGTGGCGTCACAATCATGTAATTCTTCCCACGAACAGCGGGCTTAGGGTTCCATTTATAATAGCTCTCAGGCTGGATAGATTCCTTGGTGCCCGCAACAGTTTTACTCTGCGCTGCCACAACAGCAGGCAGTGGCGTAACAGCTACCGTTTGTGTCGTCTGCAAAGGCGCACACGCAACCATTATTGAAAGTGCCAATAAACTAACAAAACGTTGCATGAAGAGTCCTTTTTTTCTAAATATCAAGGCTAATATCCACCGCCTTTGCGGAATGCGTCAGTTTCCCTACAGAGATATACTCCACCCCTGTTTCCGCAATGCTCGCAATATTTTCAAGTGTTATCCCGCCCGAGGCTTCAAGCGGAATCCGCCCGTGCACCAATTTTACCGCAATGCGTAATTGATCAGGCGTCATATTATCCAGCAACAGCCGCGAAATGTTTGGTTGTAAGGCTTGTTCTACTTGCTCAAGAGTGTCGCATTCAATGATAATCGGCAAGCCATCCGCATGCAATTTTGCCCGATGAATCGCCTCTTTCATGCTGCCTACAAGCGCAATGTGATTGTCTTTGATAAGAATGGCATCATCCAAACGTAAGCGATGGTTTTGCGCCCCACCAATGCTTGCCGCGTATTTTGACAGTAACCGCAAATTGGGAATAGTCTTGCGTGTATCCAGCAATTTCACTTTTGTATGCGCGATTTTTGCCACATATTCCCGTGTTTGTGTTGCAATACCAGACATCAGTTGCAAAAAATTGAGCGCAACGCGCTCTGCCGTAAGAATGCTGCCTGCCTCGCCTTCGATACTTGCCAATACCTCACCGTTACTGATGGTTGCGCCATCCAAAAAATCGCTGTGCCAGACGAGATTTTTATTCACTTCTAAAAATGTGCGCCTTGCAACGTCCAACCCTGCCAGCACAAAGTCTTGTTTTGCCACAAGATACGCTGTTGTTTGGTGGTGCGGGGGAATGAGTGCAAACGTCGTTTTATCACCGCTGCCAATATCTTCCGCAAGGGCGGATTGTATAATAGGAAGCAACCAATCAGCATTAAGTTTTATGGGGGTCATCAGGCGATGTTTTTTAGCGACGCTACAGTAGATGGCGACATCTCTAACATTCGAGTAAGCGGTTGTAAAGCCCGCACACGCAACGCTTCCTCAATCAAAATTTCTGGCGCTTTATCCCGCAAGGCTAAATACAGTTTTTCCATCGTATTCAAGCGCATATACGGACAATCATTGCACGAACAACTGCCCGATGTATCAGGTGCCAGCACGAAAAATTTATTCGGCGCGTTGCGCTGCATCTGATGCATAATACCGGGTTCAGTTGCCACGATAAATTGTGTTGCACTGGATTCTGAAACGCGGCGCAACAACGAGGACGTAGAGCCGATGTGATCCGCGTGTCGCAAGACAGACTCTTCACATTCAGGATGCGCAATTACTTCTGCTTTAGGCATCCGCGTTTTTAATTTCACCAACTCTTGTTCCGAAAACCGCTCATGCACAATGCACGCGCCATCCCACAGCAGCATTTCTCGCCCTGTTTTTTTTGCAAGATACGCGCCCAAATGCTTATCGGGTGAGAATAAAATCGGCTTATCGGCTGGCACTTGCCGAATAATCGCCTCTGCATTGGCAGAGGTGACAATAATATCCGATAACGCCTTCACCTCTGTGGAGCAGTTAATATAGGTGAGGGCGATGTGGTCAGGGTGTGCTTCGCGAAATGCTTTAAATTTATCAGCGGGGCAGGAAATCTCCAGCGAACATCCCGCATTCATATCAGGCAACACCACTGTTTTTTGCGGGCTTAAGATTTTCGCCACATCCGCCATAAAACGCACACCACAAAAAACAATCATGTCTGCATCCGTTGCCGCAGCCTTACGAGAAAGCTCGAGAGAGTCGCCAATAAAATCAGCAATATCTTGAATGTCAGCATCTTGATAATAATGCGCCAAAATAATAGCGTTGCGCTCTTTCCGCAGGCGATGAATTTCCTCTTCCAGTTGTAAAGGGGAAAGACCAAGCGGCATGGCAGGAGATTGCAAAGAACGAATCATATAAAAAGATTATGCGTGTTTATCGTGCTGAAGGGCAGTGGAGGCATTTACGCCATCAATAAATCTATTCTGCAGCGTTTCCATAAACTCGTGGCGGGGAAGTCCCGCGTCAATTTGTTGTTGAATAGTGATTATAACAATCCCGCGTTGTTTTACAAAGCGGTTTTTTGCCCAAAACTGTCCTGAATTTACAGAAATGGGGATAACGGGCATGTTGCAGTGCATATAAAGCGCGGCAATCCCTGATTTTAGCGGTACAGTTGTATGCGGCGCAACGCGTGTACCTTCAGGAAAAACAATAATTGAGTGACCATGCTGTACTGCCTGTTGTGCGCCCGACAGCAGTGTTTTTAAAGACCGCGCGCCGCCTTGCCTATCAAGGGCAATACTGCCAATTTTTCGGCAATACCAACCATAAAAGGGAATGCTCAGCAGTTCTTTTTTTATCACCGAAACACTGCGCGGCAACAGGCATACAAACGCAATTGCCTCGAAAGCGGACTCATGCCGCGATGCAAAAATAACAGGCATTTTGATTGTTGTTAAAATGTTATGAGGATCAACGATTTTATACGAAATTCCCGCCGTGTGTCGCAATAGCCACAACACAGCCCCCGACCACGCCTTGCCATACCCCCACAATTTTTCGCGTGGCAACAGCAACAGCGGAATCATCACCACCCCCATCACAAGGGTTAAGAGGATGAGCGTGATGCTAAACAGGAGAGAGCGGAGAAGTTGCATTATTTTATCATATAAGCCACAACCCACTTGCCATATTCCTTAAACAGCACCTTCAGCGTTTTCCAATCTTCCCAACGGTGTTCCAGCACCACATCCGCTGTTTTAATCGGATGCACAACAATCATGAGTTCGGGCATGTAATGACGAAACTGCAGCAAGCTCCGCCGCAGGTGGTAATCTGCCGTAACAAGACGGATGGATTTAATCCCTTTTTGCTCTGCCCACTTGGCAGTTTCACGAGCATTACCAACGGTATCTCTGGCTTCATGCTCTAAAATCACGCAACAATCGAGAATTTGGGGATTAAGCTTGGAATGCTTAAACAGGGTTTCCTTGGTAACTTTCGGATTCACTCCTGAAATATAAAGATACCTTGCTTTTCCTTGCTGGAAAATCTCCATCCCTTCCTGAATACGCCCCACACTGCCTGTCAACACCACAATTGCATCGGTCGGGGTATTGTAATTGACTGTTTGCGGCGGCATGGTGGAGACGAACCACAAAAACCCGCCCAAAACAGCGATAATCGATAGCAGCGTTATTTTCCACAGCAAATGAAACATACTCTATTGTAACAGGATATCAACCACCGCCGCAAGATCATCATATGTTGTATAATTCGTGACGTTTTTTTCTTTTAAGAGAGTTTCGCTTTCCAACCCTTTGCCCGTGCGCACCAGAAAAGAACGGCAGCCTGCTGTCAGCCCTGCCTCAATATCGCGTGCAGCATCGCCCACCATAACTGTTTCTGTGGGGCTTGCGTTAAACTCTGCCATGGCTTCCAGCAACATCCCCGCATTGGGTTTGCGGCGCGGGGTATCCACCGCATCAGGACAATAATAAATTTTGTGAAACATCCCGCCCACCAGCGCAACCCGTTGCTGCAGTGCTTCATGCACACTTAAAACGGCTGATTCGGGCACAATCCCGCGCCCAATACACGCCTGATTGGTCGCCACCACCACTGTTTTTCCTGCGCGAATAAGCCGCGCTACGGCTTCTGCCGCACCGTCTAACAACACTAATTCTTCAGGCGATTTTACATAATCGTGCCGATCAACATTAAGCACGCCATCACGGTCAAGAATGACAAGTTTAATCATTTTAATATCCTTATGTTACAATTTTTGCCAGTCGCCGCAATGCCGTTTGTCTGCTTGCCCACACAGACAATCCAATCAACGCGCCCGACAGCGCAATGACACACACCGTTTCAAAAAACGGGAAAATGGGGGTCACAAGCCCCGCCAACATCGGCTCATGCCGCCCAAAGAAATACAGTGAAACCTTCACACTTATCAATAATATCAAACCAATAGAAGTGCCTTTAACCGTAAGCCACAGGGTTGAACGCTCAAATTCTTCGGCAATAAACCTATCGGTTGCGCCCGTCATATGCAGCGTTGCGATAATCGTTTGATTGAGTGCGAAATTCATCCGCGTTACCAAAGTTATCGCGAGCACCAGCCCCAAAATCAGCAGCAAACCCAGCGCAATCATCAACACGCGAAAATTTTTCATCAGCGCTGAAACATCACCCAGCCATTGCTCATGCGTATCTAAAGTGACGTGTGGATCAATGGCACTCAGGCGTTTTGAAAGCGTTTCGGGGTCAAGCGGTTGGGTTTTATCAAGGCGAATATCAATCAGCATCGGAATGGGCAAATCTTTGCTCAAATCCCCGCCCAGCCACGGTTTCAGCAATGCTAACGAGGTGTCTTTATCGAGCGGATTAACCGACGTAATCCCGCCCGTCTCCCGCAGCATCTTCAAAACAGCGTCGTTTTTATCAGGGGTCAACGTCCCATCAATCTGCACCGTCCACGTATATTCCATGGTTGAATGCCACGTCGTCACCAGCCGATACGACAGCATCATGCCAAACAACACGAGCAGCACCACAAAAATCAACACGCCCGTAATCCACGGCACAAACCGCGCCAGCAGATGCTCTTCATCCAGAAAAATGGGGGTATTGCGAAAAATATCATCCGCATCGCGGCGTTTAAACAGCGTGGACATAACCATCCTCCAGCATCAATTGCGGATGAGGAAATCGCTCCACCAAGCCGTCATTATGCGTCACCATCAGAATGGTTGTGCCCATTTTGTGCAGCTCTTCAAACAGATACATCAGCTTCATCGCCATTTTATCATCCACGTTTCCCGTGGGTTCATCGGCAAGTAGCAATTTTGGTTTGGTGATAACGGCGCGGGCAATCGCAAGGCGTTGTTTTTCCCCGCCTGAAAGGGTTACGGGCAGTTGACTTGCTTTGTCACTTAACCCCACCCAATCCAGCAATTCTTTCACATCGGCGCGTAATTGTGTGCTTTTCACGCCTGCAACATGGAGCGGCATCGCGACATTTTGCAACGCGGTTAAGTGCCCGAGCAGTCGAAAATCTTGATACACCACGCCAATATTACGGCGAAATTGCGGCAACCGTGCCCGTGGCAATCGCCGTAAGTCCTCGCCAAACACGAGGATATGCCCCGCTGTTGGCTCTAAGCCATGATATGCCAGCTTCAACAGCGTTGATTTTCCCGCGCCCGACCGCCCGCGAATATAGGTAAACGTGCCGCGCTCCAGCGTGAAATTCACCTGATGCATCACCGCACGCCCTTCATCATAGCGCATGGAAACATCACGAAATTCAAGGGCGGGGGCGTTATCGCGCATGGTTCTCTATTTGATTTTTATTGTTCGATACTATACGCATTACCTTTATCACAAGCAATTTTTCTATGCTCTCTGCCTATCACACCCATATCGCCAACCTACCACCCGCGCAACGTCGCTCTCTGCCTGTGTTGCACGCAAATACGCTTGATTTTTCTTCTAACGATTATTTAAACCTCAGCCGCCATCCGCTGCTCATCGAACGCGCGCAACAATGGCTTTTAAAACATGGCGCGGGCAGCCGTGCGGCAAGATTAGTCGCAGGGAATCACCCCGACTACGAACAGGCGGAAGCCAAACTCGCAAGCCTTAAACACACAGAATCCGCGCTTATCCTCAGTAGTGGCTATCAAACCAATAACGCTGTGCTCACAGCCTTGCTCAATAAAGATGTTGTAGGGGCAGAACCACTTGTCTTTGCAGACCAACTCAATCACGCCAGTTTATTAAGCGGTGTTCAACAGTCGGGCGCACGACAATTCCGTTATAAACACAATGATTTAAAGCACTTAGAAACATTACTTAAAAAATACGCACACACTAAACAACCCCTGTTTGTGGTAACAGAATCGGTGTTCAGCATGGAGGGCGACCGTACAGACCTCAAAGCCCTCCTCCATCTCAAACAGCAATATGGCTTTTTTCTGTATCTCGATGAAGCCCACGCCAGCGGCGTTTTGGGGCATAACGGCATGGGGCTTGCGGCCGATTATCCGCAACAAATTGACTGTGTTATGGGCACATTCGGTAAAGCCTTAGGCAGTTTTGGTGCCTACATCGCCTGTGCAAAATCCTTAAAAGACTATCTCATTAACCGTTGCGGCGGGTTTATTTACACAACTGCCCTGCCCCCTGCCGTGTGGGGCGCGATTGATGCGGCTCTTGATGTTGTGCCAACACTTTCATCCGAACGTGCACACCTTCTGAAACTGGCAGAAACACTGCGTATTGGCTTACACCAACGGGGGTATACAACGGGCAATTCCAGCACACAAATTGTCCCAATGATTATCGGTGAAGCCGTAGAAACCCTTGCGCTTGCACGGAATCTACAAGAAAACAGCATCCAAGCCATCGCTATTCGCCCCCCCACCGTGCCGCCGCATACCAGCCGCATTCGCCTTGCCCTCAAAGCAAGTCATACAATAGAAGATATAAAAAAACTGCTACAAGCCTTGGATACCGAGCCATGCAAGTAGTATTCATCGGCGGTTGGGGGTTTACAGAAACGCATTATCAGCCGTTTTTAAGCGGATTAAAAGAATCTCTTGGTTCGGAATGGCATATACAAGAAAATATGTCGTGCGTGTCATTCCCATGCAAATGGGAATCCACTCTCCCTTTCTCCTTCATCGGCATTGGGCATTCCCTCGGCGTTGCCTCTCTTCTCAAAAATCATACGAAAAATCTTAAAGCCCTCATTAACATCAGTGGCTTCCCCTGCTTTGTGAAAACACCTGAGCAGCCTTACGGCATTGCGCCTAAAATCCTTCGCGCCATGCAGCAGAAATTCGAGACGCATCCTGAACACGTCTTGCAAGATTTTTATAAAAATTGTGGGGTGGCAGATGTGCCGCTTCCTGATGCAAAACACTATCCTTCCTTTGCAGAAAGCCTTGAAATGCTATGCGATACCACATTTTTTACACCGCCACCCTGCCCCACTCTATCGCTCCACAGTATTGAGGATACTATCGTTTCTATTGCAAATACGAAACATTTCGGTACAGAAACAATTGTGTATGAAGGCGCATCCCACGCCCTCCCCCTCACCCATACCGCACAGCTTATCCAAGACATTGTTGCCTTTCTAATGAGGCAATCATGCCGTTAAAACAACGCATTGCCTCTAATTTCAGTCGTGCAGCGGCAACCTATAACAGCGTTGCGACCGTACAAGCAGAAGCCGCAACAGACCTCTTAAACTTTTATCAAATGCACAGTGCTGGGCAGCCGAAAACCATTCTTGAAATCGGCTGTGGTACAGGTATCCTCTCAGAAAAATTGCTACATGCCTACCCTAAGGCGACGTATCTCTTCACCGATATTGCCGAAAAAATGCTGCACCAACACCGCGCAACCATGCAGCATAACGGTATGTATGTTGTAGTAGACGGCGAACACCTGCCCTTCTCCCAAAAATTTGATCTCATCATCAGCAATATGACGTGCCAATGGTTTAGCACTCTATGGCAAAGCCTTGAAAAGTTGTTGGAAAATCTGAATACAGGCGGAGTATTGTGCGTCAATCTTCTGAGTGATGAAACGTTCCAAGAGTGGCGCACTGCCCTAGAAACAGCGGGCGCAACCAATGTTGGCTTGCACTACCCCGACGCATCCACCATCCAAAACCATGCATTTTCAGGCTGTACAACAATCCAAAAATGGCAAAAAATACAAGAGCACTATCCAACGCGGCAACACTTCACCAACGCGTTGAAAAATCTGGGGGTGCAAGCCGCAAACGCTGTGGTATCAAGGGGGATACTGCGCAAGGCGTTAGCACATTTTTCCTCGCAGGAAATCACCATAACCTATTCAATTCATACACTTTTTATACAAAAAAAATGACTAGCTTTTTTATCACAGGAACAGATACCAACATCGGGAAAACCGTCATTGCGGCGGCGTTGGTGTATAAATTCAACGCAACCTACTGGAAACCCATACAAACAGGGGCTGTTGAGGGGACGGATACCGATTTTGTGCGGAATATTTTAGCATTGCCTGAAAATCGCATCATTTCGCCCGCATACACTTATAATCCGCCGCTTTCGCCGCATTTAGCGGCAGCACTGGAAAATAAGGAAATTACCCTCGAAAGGCTTGTTTTTCCTGCCGTTCAGCCGATTATTGTTGAAGGGGCGGGTGGCATCTTTGTTCCCATCAACAACTCCCTGCAAATCATTGATTTAATTGAAAAATTTTTATTGCCCGTTATTGTGGTGGCGGGAACGCAACTCGGCACTATCAATCATACGCTGCTCACGCTGTATGCCTTGCAGAATAAGGGTTTTGCGGTGAAGGGCGTTGTGCTGAATGGCGGGCCGCAATTCGGAATTCGGGCTACAATCGAGCATTTCAGCGGCGTTCAGGTGTTAGGTGAAATTCCGCGCTACGAATCTCTTGAAACCCGCACAATACAAGCGATTGCGAGTAATATTGATGCATAAAAATATTTGGCCACCTTTTACCCAAACAGCCACTGCCCCTGAACCGCTGCACATAAAATCGGCGAAAGGCGCGGTTTTACACGGTTTGAATGGCAAAAATTATTTGGATTGCATCTCCTCTTGGTGGGTGAATGTGCATGGACATTGCCATGAAAAAATCGCTGAAAGCATTGTAAAACAAGCCTCTCAGCTCGATCATGTTTTATTTGCAGGCTGCACGCATGATTCCGCGCTTTTTTTGGCAAAATCACTCTGTAATCTGCTCCCTGCCTCGCTTTCACGCGTTTTTTATTCTGATAATGGCTCAACCGCTGTGGAAGTTGCGCTTAAAATGGCGATCCAATATTTCCAAAATCTCGGAACGCCTGAACGCCGCCATATCCTTGCGTTTCAGGGCGGGTATCATGGAGACACGGTGGGCGCGATGTCTGTTGGGGCGGAGAGTGGCTTTTTTGAACCGTTTCGAGGCATTTTTTTTCCTGTCCATCACCTCCCCTATCCCGCAACTTGGGATGGTGATGATGCCGTAGAAGCCAAAGAAACAGCGGCACTCGCGGCTTTAGAACAATACCTCGCTATGCATGGGGCAACAACGGCGGCTTTTATTGTTGAACCACTGGTGCAAGGCGCATCGGGGATGCGGTTTTGCAGACCCGAATTTTTGAATAAAGCCCTAAAATTGGTGCGAGAACAAGGTATTCTGCTGGTTTTTGATGAAGTGATGACGGGATTCGGCAGGCTGGGGAGTCTCTTTGCGTTTGAGCAACTGGAAGTGCAGCCCGATTTTATCTGCCTTGCCAAGGGGTTAACGGGTGGCTTTTTACCCCTGTCTGTCACGGTGTGTGACGAAAAAATATTTGAAGCTTTTCAGGGTGATAGCTTTGATAGGGCGTTCGCGCACGGGCATTCTTATACCGCAAACCCGATTGCGTGCGCGGCAGGTGTGGCAAGCCTCGAGATATTCAGTACTCGCCCCTACGATGCCTATTGGCAAGCGGTGGAAGTGTTCCACAAAGAGCAATTAGCACGCTTACAAAAAACAGCAGGAAAGCCGCTGAAAACAAGGGCAAGAGGTACGATTGCAGCATTAACGGTGGGAGACGATGAAAATTATAGCACCACGCTTAATCCTTTTTTAAAAAAGGCTTTTTTAGAAAGAGGGTTGCTAATTCGCCCGCTGGGGAATGTGATTTATCTGATGCCGCCGTATTGCACGACGTTGGAGCAGTTGGAAGAGATGTATGGGGGGATAGAGGCGGTGGTGCTTGCTTGTAAATGAAGACTGGATACCCGCTTCCCGCTGCGCAAGCGCCTGCGCGGCGAGTCGCGGGTATGACACGACTTTGTAGACGCAAACAAAAAAGCCCTCCGTTTCCAGAGGGCTCTTTATCTGATTTTAATCAGTGATTAATTACGCTGATTCCCAAAGAAACGCAGCAGTTGCAGGAACAACATGATGAAGTTTGCAAACAGGCTGAGTGCGCCATAGAGTGCAAGTTTGTTCTGCATTTCACCCGCTGGCACTTCGTAGTACACATCACGGAGACGTTGGGTATCATAAGCAATCATACCAATCAACGCGATGGTGAAGATAGCGCTTAACGCAAAGCCAAACGCGCTGCTGCCCACAAAGATATTAATGACACTGCCGAGCAATACGCCGATCATGCCAATAGCAAGCAAGCTACCTAAGCTAGAGAGATCTTTTTTGGTGGTGTAGCCATAAAGACTCATCCCGCCGAATACGGCTGCGGTTTGGAAGAAGGCACGGGCAATGCTTTGCGTATCGTAGGGTGCGATAGCAATCGCGGTGAACACGCCCAAACAGGCGGCATAGCCCCAGAACAGCCCTTGCATGGCTGTGACAGAAAGACGGTTCATGCCAAAGCCTGCCACAAGGCTGATGCCCATTGCGCCGAGTCCGAAAATCATCACGTTTGGCGCAAGGCGCGCAAACATGGCCTCATTGGTAAGAACGACGTAGGCAATAATACCGCAGAACGCGAGTGCGCCCGCAACATAATTGTAAATACGGAGCATGTAACTACGCAAGCCTTGATCAATTGTCGCGGCCTGCGCACGATTGATATAATTAGGTTGTACCATTGTATCCTCTATGTGGTTTATGACAGACAGCACGATGCTATCTGTGATTTTGGTAGTAGTATACTAAATTAGGAGGTTTTTGCAAGTCAGGACTTACGCAGTGTTCGTCTTTTTTGCCCTTTCCAATAGCGACTAATCTTTTTGCTACGCCCTTTCGGGCTTGTAAAAAGAAAGTCTCAATTGGTTTGCAGGTCAAAAAGCAGTGCTTTTTGCCGCTTCAACTTAGAAAATTACTCAAAAGCCGCACGTACCCTTTGTACGCTTACGTTTTTTCGTAATTTTCTGCCTTGAACAACGCCGCCTAAACCTTTTTACTGTGCCCTTTCGGGCTTGTAAAAAGCAAGGCTTGTTGGCTTGCGGTGAAAAAAGCCATGCTTTTCTATCCTCGCTCAAAAAATCCTTCACCTGCGTAAGTCCTGCAAGGATTTCAAGAGCGGAAGTCTATAATAGCCCATAAATTGTTTGCCTGAGAGACTTTATCCCGTCTTTTTTATCCGCGCTAGTTGCCAAAATATCAGGGAGTGCAGCAGGATGCTTTAAAACATCTGTCCCCACTGTTTTAAGGATAGCGGCTAATGCTGTGGCGGATAGTTTATCGGTTTTTGTTAAAACAAGTTGATAGGTGACGGCGCACGCATCCAAGAACGCCATAAATTCATGGTCGTTGTCTTTAATACCGTGACGGCTATCAATCAGGACAAAAATGCGGCGCAAGGGTTCACGGTGTTGGAGGTATTCTTGCATGAGTTCCGTCCACAACCGCACTTTTTGTTTACCCACGGCGGCATAGCCATACCCCGGTAAATCAACAAGATGGAGGCGCGTGCCAAGAGCAAAGAAGTTTATTTGTTGCGTTCTGCCCGGTGTTTTACTGGTGCGTACCAAACTCTTTTGCCCCACTAACGCATTGAGAAGACTGGATTTCCCCACGTTTGAGCGTCCTGCAAAAGCAAATTCAGGGATGCTGCTTGGCGGCGGCAATCTGTCTTTCGTCATTGCACCCGCAACAAACACACAAGGGCTGTGAAAGAATTTTTCTACGTTAGCGGTGTGCGGGGATGACATTATGCTTTTGCTGCTTTTTTCTTCGCCATAATGTGCTTTGTCCACGCTTGTTGCATGATGGAGGCAACGTTGCTGAATGTCCAATACACTGCCAATCCTGCGGGTAAGGTTGCCGTGATATAGGTAAAGACTATCGGCATAAGGTTAAACATCACCTCTTGCATTTTGTCCGTTGGTTTGGGGTTCATTTTCTGGCTAATGAACATGGTAATGCCCATGAGCAGTGGCCAAACCCCCACAAGTAAGAAGCTAGGTAACTCAATGTTAATATAGCCAAATGCGGTGAACATGTTGGCGGGATCTGCAATGGAAAGATCTTTTATCCAGCCAAAAAACGGCGCATGGCGCATCTCAAGCGAGATCATCAACACGCGATAGAGTGCGATAAACACAGGAATTTGAATGAGAATAGGTAAACATCCTGCAACAGGGTTGACTTTTTCCCGCTTGTACATCGCGGCAATTTCTTGGTGCAGCTTCATTTTATCATCGCCACACCTTTCTTTAATTTGCTCCATTTGCGGCTGCAACTCTTTAAGCGCATTCATTGCTTTGTATGACTTATGCGCTAAAGGCCCGAGGAGCACGAGGCGCACTAACACGGTGAGGATAACAATCGCCCAGCCAAAATTGCCTGTATATTCATAGAGATAATGAAGCGCGTAAAATAAAGGCTTGGTAATGAGATAGAGCAAGCCAAAATTCACCGCGCGATCCAGCAACGGAATGTCGAGTTTTTCACTATACGCATCCAGCAATTCTACTTGTTTTGCCCCTGCGTAAAAGCGGGTTGTAAACGTGAGAGAAGCTTGGGGTTGAATGGTTTGTTTTGCGGCAATAAAATCTGTTTGGTACACAGTGCCTTCTTGGCGCGGCAACGCTTGTTGGCGGAAATGTGTGTCTGCACCATTTTGCGGAATAATAGCCGTGAGCCAGTATTTATCACTCATGCCCACCCAACCTTGCGTGGCTTTATTTTCCACAATGCCTTTTTCTTGCAAATCGGCATAGTCAATCTCTTCAAGGGTTTTATCAAACACGCCCAAAGGCCCTGCATGAATGCCGATGTTTTCAGCAACGGGCGAGCCAAGGCGTTGAATGAGTCCGAATGGATGCAAATCAATCGGCTGTTTGGTATTGTTAACAGCGCGGGTTTCCGCCGTTATCATGTAGCGGTCATCGATGCTGTATTTGATTTCATAGAGCACACCTGCGCCATTATCCCACGTTAAGACAAGGGGGGTTTCAACGGTGAGGCGGTTGCCTGAGGATGTCCAGACAGTTTCACTGGTAGGTGCAGGGGTTTGTGCATTGGGTGAAAGCCAGCCAAGTTCCGCGAAATAGCCGTGTTCTGTGCCACTGGGAGATAATAAGGCAATAGCAGGGCTTTCGGGGTCAATAGTAGTGCGGTATTTTTCGAGGTTTATATCGTCAAAACGCGCGCCTTTGAGGGCGATTGTACCTGTGATAGAGGGGGTTTCAATTGCCACACGGGGAGATTTAGTGATTGCCTCTTCCCGCTTTATAGGGGTTACAACAACGGGCGTTGCGGCAACTTGCAACGGCTCAGTTTTTAAGGCTGCTTGACGTTCTGCTTGCGCACGCATGGCCTCTACGCGGGGTTTTTCATAGAAAAACTGATAGCCAAGGATAATGGCGGTGGAGATGATAATCGCCAGCAGGAAATTTTTTTGATCGGTCATGGAAGAGTGTCTCTATTGTTTTGATATTGTCTTAGCAATACACAGCATAAACGCAATAGTTATTACGGTACGGGGTCATGCATATCGCGTTTGGAAAAGGGATGACAGCGCAAGAGACGGCGTGTGCCGAGATACATCCCTTTGAATGTGCCGTGCTTCAGGATGGCTTCTTTCATGTAGTCGGAACAGGTAGGCAAATGACGACAATTATTGCCCAACAAGGGGGACAACACGATTTTATAGAGTTTTATGAGGGCGAGAAAGAATGCTTGGAACATAAGTACTTTACGCCTCGCTGCAAATCGGTTTGTAAATCGGTGAAATCAGATTTTAGAGCGGCTTTTCGCGCTATAACGGCATAAGCGGCAAGCGGGTTGCCGTGCAACGATAATGCCTCAGGTAGCAACTGGCGCAACCGCCTTTTAACGCTATTACGCTCCACCGCCCCGCCAATGGTTTTTGTAACCGTAAAGCCAATGTAAAATTGCTGCGGAATTAACGGCAGGGCAAGCGCACCAAGGGGTATCCCCAACAAAATAATGCGCGGGGTGATGAACTTTGTTTCGCTGGCTTGGATTTTTACAAAATGGGCGCGTTTTGTAAGCGTAACAAAATTGTTACCCCCGTGAACAAGACGCACAAAAGGCTACGCGCTTAAACGCTTGCGCCCTTTAGCACGACGACGCGCTAAAATAATACGACCTGCAACAGTTGCCATCCGTGAACGGAAGCCATGCCGTCTTTTACGAACGAGGACACTGGGTTGATAAGTACGTTTCACGGCGGAACTCCAAGTTATAATAATGCTTTTTATGAGGTTGCAAGAAAATAAGGACTTAATGCTTCTTGTCAAGCTAAATCATAAACTTTGACCACCAACCTTTTTTAGGCTTGTCGGGTGAATCGGTAATCACCGCAACATTCTCAGGCTGTTTTTCTGGTTTTGCTTGCGGAGCGCGTTGTTTTGGGGCGGAAATTATTTCAATCGCTGGTGGGGGGACAGGTTTTTCTTTCACCACAGGCAACGCAACAGCTTCCTGCATTGGTTCAGCGTCTGCAACGGGCTTTGCTTTTGTTCTGCCGCGACCACGACGCGGTTTTTCCACCACGCCTGTCTCTAGGATGGCAACACCCTCTGCCAACACCACAGGCAAATCAACAATCGGCTGTTCTGCGGCGAGGGGGTATACCGCTTCGTCTGTTGTGACATTCTCCCCCTGATTGTTTTCATGGAAACGGTTATCGCTTGCTTCGCCCTCACGACGACGCCCTCTGCCGCCACGGCGACCGCGACGACCGCGTCCTTTTGACTCACGCGGACTGTCACCGTTCTCGGTCATTTCTTCAGACTGCTCAACGATGCCCTCGTTTGCTCCGTCTTGCGTCGTATCAAAATTAGGACGTTCTCTGTCTCTATCACGCCCAAAACGCTCGCGCCCACGACGACGCGCATCCCGACCGCCCACTTTATTTTGCCGCTTGGCTTGCTCTTCCTTGTCTGCCAGAATTTTAGCGCGTTCTGCCCAATAGGCTTCATGGCTGGGGGTGGTGAATTCCGCCCGTTGTTCTTCCGTCAGCGTTTCCACTGTTTCCAAACGATACTCTTGTGCGCCGAGGCTATGGTCTTCTGCAAAAATAATCTGGAAATGATAGCGTTGTTCGAGACTTTGCAAATCAGCGCGCATGGTATTTAACAGATAAAATGCAATGTTTGTATGCGTATGTACTTTTAAGACGGCGGTGCGATTTTGCATCCCCTCCACCTCAATAGCGCGGATAATTTGCAACGCTTGTCCTGCAGCAGAACGCACACGCCCTACCCCCGAGCAATGCGTACAGGTTTCGCTGTTTAGTTCTGTGACAGACGGACGGAGACGTTGCCGTGACATTTCAAGCAACCCAAAATTACTGATGCGCCCGACTTGTAGCCGCGCTCTGTCATGCCTTAAGGCATCTCGCAACGCTTTTTCCACAACGTGATTGTTGCGGCGGTCTTCCATGTCAATAAAATCGATAACGACCAACCCTGCTAAATCACGCAAGCGCAACTGACGTGCGAGTTCCTCTGCGGCTTCTAGGTTGGTGCGTAAGGCTGTTTCTTCAATGTTACGCTCGCGGATGGCGCGGCCTGAGTTCACATCGATAGAAACAAGGGCTTCGGTTTGGTTAATCACCAAATAGCCGCCTGACGGGAGCACCGCCGTAGGCTTGAGAATGCTGTCAATTTGTTCTTCGACATGGTAGCGTTGAAACAACGGCACGATGGGGTCTTTATATTGCACAATGCGCTTTACATGCGTCGGCATCAGCATCTTCATAAAGTTTTTCGCAACTTTATACCCTGCCTCCCCTTCCACAAGAATATCGCCCGTCTCGCTTTGATACATATCCCGCAAGGCACGCTTGATGAGGTTGCCCTCTTCGTAAATCAGCTCTGGTGCATTGGCTTCCAGCGTATCTTGGCGAATTTGATCCCACAAGCGTGACAAATATTCATAGTCACGCTTGATTTCAACCTTGTTGCGCTCTGATCCTGCTGTGCGCACAATGATAGAAATCCCTTGGGGGATCTCTAAATCTTCCAAGATTTCTTTAATGCGTTTTCTGTCTTTACCATCGCTGATTTTGCGAGAAATGCCGCCTGCGCGGAGAGAATTTGGCATGAGAACGCAATAACGCCCTGCCAGCGACAGATAGGTTGTAAGCGCTGCGCCCTTATTGCCGCGCTCTTCTTTCGTCACTTGCACCAGCATAATCTGATGTTTTTTAATAACTTCTTGAATTTTGTAATGCCGTTTCGGGTTAAAACGACGCGGGCGGAAATCACTTTCTTCCTCATTTAAGGAAATGGGAGCGGGTTTTTCTTCTGCGATAACAGGATTGCCCTCTGCATCTAGCAAAATCTCATCAGGTTGATTTTCAACGGTTTCAGAGAAATTTTTACCGTCTTCCTCGCTGCCTTCTGTCTCTGCGCTTTCGGCTTCAAAGTCTGCTTCTTGGGCAATCAGGGCTTCTCTGTCCGCAATCGGAATGCGGAAATAATCAGGATGAATTTCTGAGAATGGCAAGAATCCTTGCTTATTGTTGCCATATTCAACAAACGCTGCTTGCAGCGACGGCTCAACACGCGTTACCTTCGCAAGGTATACGTTGCCTTTAATATTCTGTTTCGCGGCTATTTCGTAATCAAGTTCAGTAAGCGTATTGCCTTCGATGATGGCTACGCGGGTTTCTTCAGCATGGGTTGCATCGATCAACATGGTTGTGGTCATTGGGGGGGAACTCCGTTAAATCACGGCGCGAAGAGGCATGTTGCCAAGGGGCGCGTGGGTTGTTTTGATGGGCATCTCTAAAAATCTCTTTTCTAGGGCGATTGGCAGCGTCAGAAAATTTATCTGAATCCGCACATACGGAAGAGTATGCTTGCGTTTCAGAGAAAGTTCTTTCCTTGCCACTCATCCCGATAAAAGAGTTTTTAAAGACCCCCTGAAAAAGGGTAGAAAACAAAGCACCAGAACGCTGACGCACAGACACGAAAAACGAGGCACTCGCCGTCGTTGTGCTGTATAATTGTGCAGGGGAAAGGTGCTGAGTATGAGCCATTATAATTGTTTAGTTATTTATTGTTGATTACTTGAAGCAACCAGATCTTTATGGTAGCGAATTCATCGAACACTCACAACAATAAAATTATTGAGTTCAACGATACGTTGTTTAGACACTGAAAAACATAAAAAACTCTTAAGAAAAATAAAAAAATAGTCTCATGGTACGATCTTTCTTCCTTTATTCTTGTTTGGCCGTTGTTATTTTACTGTGCGGCTTAGTGCAATCTGCCTTTGCTGTTGACATTTATGCGGTGCGTGTGGGCGCACATCCTGATAAAACGCGGATTGTGATTGAATTATCAGGTACGCCTTCGTGTAAAATTACACACGCACAAAATCCGCCGCGCATTATTTTAGATGTGAAAAACGCAACATGGCAAGGGCAAGCGATTGATTTACCAAGAAAATCAGGCATTATAGCGAATATCCGACAACAGTCGAGTGAAACAAGTCACCGTATCATTCTTCAAACAAAACAAGCCGCTGCCGTCAGCAAACAATTTTATTTACCCGCAAATGGCGGGGCGAATTCGCGGTATGTTATTGATCTTGTTTCTAAAGAATCAAAAGCATCATCAGCCGCAACAGAGGAAGTTACTCCCCCTTCGCGCCCGCAAAAAAGAAAATATGTGGTGGTGATTGACCCCGGTCACGGCGGAAAAGACCCTGGAGCCATTGGCAAAGCAGGCACCTATGAAAAAGATATCACCTTGCGTGTGGGTTTGGAATTGCGTGATGCTTTAGTACGCACAGGGCGGTATGAGGTGCATTTAACACGCTCAACAGATGTTTTTATTCCACTGCGTGACCGCACCCGTTTTGCACACAAGAAAAATGCGGCTCTTTTTATATCGCTTCATGCGGATTCTGCGCCAAGTCAAATGGCGGATGGACTCTCTGTTTACACGCTGTCTGAAACAGCTTCAGATAAAGAAGCGGCATTGCTTGCTGCAAAAGAAAATAAGGCAGATTTAATTAGCGGAATAAATTTTCAAGGGGAAAACAAGGAAGTAAGCAGCATTCTTATTGATTTGGTGCAGCGCGAGACAATGAATATGTCTGCGCGTTTTGCAACCGAATTGGTGCGGGAATTATCACAACGGGTGGTGGTGCGTGAAAAAACCCATCGCTTTGCAGGATTTATGGTGTTAAAAGCACCTGATACGCCCGCCGCCTTACTGGAGATGGGCTATATCTCTAACCCTCGTGAAGAATATCAATTACGGCAATCACAATATCGGGCACGCATTGTTGCGGGTATTGTTGCTGCAACAAATAGTTTTTTTAACGCAAACACAGTACGCTAAATGGAAAGAATCATCCCCTCTTCCGCGCAAATTGACCGCCCAAAAAAAAGTTTCTTTGGGCGCGTGTTCCGTTTTTTTGCCTACACGGGCTTAGTAGGATTTTGTTTTGCCCTCATCGTTATTTTATTCGGCTTTTTTAAATATGGGCGTGACTTGCCCGACCACAAACAACTACGCAATTACACCCCCCCTGTCGTCACCCGCCTTCATGCGGGAGATGGGCGTATTTTGGCGGAATACGCGCAGGAAAAACGCGTGTTTGTGCCGATTGATGCCATCCCCCCGCTTGTTATCCACGCCTTTTTAGCGGCAGAAGATCAGCAGTTTTATAGGCACGGTGGCGTGAATTTCCTGAGTATTGCTCGCGCTGGATTGGGCAATCTTATCAAAAAGCTAGAGGGGGGAAATCGCAGGCCACAAGGTGCATCCACCATCACACAACAGGTTGCGAAGAACTTTTTGCTGACCAATGAAGTGTCTATTGAGCGCAAGATTAAAGAGGCAATCCTCGCGTTTCGGATTGAAAGCGTGTTTAGTAAGCCGCAAATTCTAGAGCTGTATCTTAATGAGATTTACCTAGGCGAAGGCTCTTACGGTGTGGCGGCCGCTGCCTTGAATTATTTTAATAAATCGCTGGATGAGTTATTGCCAACAGAAGCCGCCTATCTTGCCGCTCTTCCCAAAGCTCCTAATAATTATAATCCGAAACGTGCCTATAAAGAAGCGGTGGAGCGCCGTAATTGGGTGTTGCGGGAAATGTATGGGCAGAATTTTATTACCTTTGAACAATTTCAAGTCGCGCAAACAACACCATTAAGCGTGGTGAAGCGCGATGCAACAGACTATGTGACAGCCGAATATTTTGCAGAAGAAGTGCGCCGCTGGCTGGGGCAACGCTATGGCGAGAAAGAACTCTACGGCGGTGGGTATTCCGTGCGCACAACCCTTGATCCGTTTTTGCAAAAAATTGGCGAGAGCGTGTTTCGTAAAGGATTGATTGACTATGACCAAAAACGGGGCTGGCGCGGGGCGTTGAATACTATTAACCCGAGTGATCCCGCTGCACTACAAGCGCTTGCTGCAACGCCCAATCCTAATAAAAATTTAGGCTGGAAGCTGGCCGTGGTGATGCGAGCGGAGGGCAACAGCGCAACCTTATTGACGCAAGAAGGGCAGGAAGGCTTTCTAGATGCAAAAAGCGTGGCATGGACAAAAAGTAAAACCGTAAGCAGCGTGTTAAAACGAGGGGACGTTGTGTTTGTAACACTCCGCCAAGATAAAAACCTCACAAAACCGTTGTATGATTTGCAGCAAGTGCCCCTCGTGAGCGGCGGGCTTATTGCGCTTGATCCCCACACAGGACGCGTTTTAGCGATGGTAGGCGGCTTTAATTATGAGGGGAGCGAGTTTAACCGCGCAACCCAAGCGAAACGCCAACCAGGGTCGACGTTCAAGCCGTTTATTTACCTTGCAGGATTAGAAAACGGCTACCAACCAAACAGCATTATTTTAGATGCGCCTATCAGCATCTATCTAGGGGCAGGGTTGGGCGTTTGGCGCCCCTCAAACTATAAAGATGAGTTTTATGGCCCAACCACCATGCGTGTGGGCTTAGAAAAATCGCGGAACTCGATGACAGTGCGGATTGCACAAGCCATTGGCATGAAGCCGATTCAAGATGTGGTGCGCCGTTTTGGTATCATGGAAAATATGCCTGCTCGCTACTCTGCTGTATTAGGGGCGTTAGAAGTGAATTTATTGCAAATGACCAGTGCGTACGCGGTGTTTGTCAATGGCGGTAAAAAAATTACGCCGACACTGATTGATCGCATTCAAGACAGGACGGGTAAAAATATCTTAAAACATGATACGCGAGAGTGTCCGCAATGCACGTCTGTTGGCTGGAACAATCAAGAAATGCCGCAAATTCCTGATAATCGCGCGCAAATAACCGATGCAGGCAGTGCGTATCAAATGGTCTCCATGCTGCAAGGTGTGGTGCGAGCGGGGACAGGAACCTCTATTAGCAAAGCCCTGCCTGATGCACCGCTAGCAGGGAAAACAGGCACAACCAATGATAACAAAGATGTGTGGTTTGTCGGCTTCTCGCCTGATTTAGTCGTGGGGTTGTATATGGGGTTTGATAATCCGCGTAGCTTAGGCAAAAAAATTACAGGGGGTAGCAATGCAGCCCCTGTTTTCCGCGACTTTATGGAGCTTGCGTTAAAGGACAATCCTCCGTCACCGTTTCGTGTGCCGCCTGATATTCGCCTCATGCGCGTAAGTCATAAAACGGGTCGTCCTGCAGGATATGGCGATAAAGATGTGCTGTTTGAGGCGTTTAAAAAGCAAAAACTGCAAGAGCCACAGAAAGAAATCTTAAGCGAACAGCCCGTTGTGGAAGAAAATTTTGATACGAATGCCTCTACAAACGAGAATTTTCCGATGGGTAGTGATGAATCGTTCGCGCCTAAGGATGCGAACATATTAAATGATATTTATTAGGTTCTGTTGTGATTTGTCGTCTTTTGGTCTGCAAATGTCTGATTTTACTGCGCTTCGGTGCGCATGTACCTAAAAGTACACTTGCGCTCCAATGCTCGGAAAACAGCCATATTGGCTGCGCCGCCACTGCGTGGTCGCTCAAAATACTTAAAATCTGAACAGAATCTAGGAGTTAAAGCAATGCGTGCTGAAATTTTACAAACTATTGAGAAAATAAATTATTCTTTAGGATTGCTACGGAGGAGTCTTTGACTGGGAGAAATCTCTTGTCCGTTTAGAAACATTGAATGAACAAGCGGAAAACCCGGGCTTGTGGGATGATCCCGCTGTTGCACAAAAAGTGTTGCAAGAACGCACCGCCCTTGAAAAATCGCTAATCGCGCAAAAAGAAGCCGAAACAGCGCGGCAGGAGGCGATTGACCTGTTAGAAATGGCAGAAGCCGAACAAGACACCGCTATGATTGCGGAGGCAGAAGCCACCCTGTTTGCTTTGCAAAAAAACCTTGCACGGCGCGAACTTGAAGCCTTGCTTTCAGGGGAAGCCGATAAAAACGATTGTTATTTGGCGGTAAATGCGGGGGCGGGTGGTACAGAATCCCAAGACTGGGCAGAAATGGTGCTACGGATGTATATGCGCTGGGCGGAACGCACAGGCTATGGCTTAGAATTTTTGGAACAAAGTGAGGGAGACGGCGCAGGCATTAAATCCGCCACGCTGAAAATTAACGGACTGAATGCCTACGGCTGGCTTAAAGCAGAAAGCGGTGTACATCGTTTGGTGCGTATTTCCCCGTTTGATAGCAATGCCAAACGGCACACCAGTTTTTGCTCTGTGTGGGTATATCCCGTTGTGGATGATAACATCGACATCACGATTGAGGAAAAAGATTTGCGGGTGGATACCTATCGCGCTTCTGGCGCAGGGGGGCAGCACGTCAACAAAACCGATAGCGCGATTCGCATCACGCATATTCCCACTAATACGGTGGTGCAATGCCAAAGTGATAGATCCCAACACCGTAACCGTGCCGAGGCGTATAAAATGCTGAAGGCGCGACTCTATGAGATTGAATTGCAACAGCGCGAGGCAAAACTGCAAGCATTAGAAGATAAGAAAACCGATATTGGTTGGGGACATCAAATCCGCTCCTATGTTCTTCATCCCTATCAAATGATTAAAGATTTACGCACAGAGGCAGAAACCAGTAACACCCAAGCGGTGCTCGATGGTGATATTAATATGTTCTTGGAAGCGTCATTGGCGGCGAAAGTAGGCAATTGACGAGACTTGTATAATTGCTCGTTTGCCATTATATTCTTTGATATGAGTAATCCCCCCCTCCACCTCACGGAAAATGCAGCGCGCCGCGTACAATTCTTGCAGCAACGCAAAAACAATCCTGCGCTGATGTTGCGTTTAATGGTTGATGGCGGCGGCTGTTCAGGGTTTCAGTACAAATTTAGTTTTGCGGAAACGCCTGCAAGCGACGACCGTATTTTTGAGGAGCATGGTGTAAAACTGTTGGTGGATGAAGCCTCCCTTGAGTTTTTGCAAGGCGTTGAGATTGATTATGCAGAAGCGATGATCGGCGCGGCGTTTCAGATTAAAAACCCCCTTGCAACATCATCCTGTGGTTGTGGTAATTCCTTTGCAGTATAAAATAGCGAGTTGGAATGTTAATTCTGTAACAGCGCGCCTAGAGCACCTGTTGCAGTGGATGCAAGACTTTCAGCCCGATGTGGTCTTGCTGCAAGAATTAAAAGGTGTGGAAGAAACCTTCCCCTTTGCAGCGGTTGAGGCGTTGGGGTATACGGCAGCGGTATATGGTCAAAAAGCCTATAACGGTGTTGCTATTGTGAGCAAACATCCCCTTACAGCGATTAAAAAAGGCATCCCGAATTTTACCGATGAAAACGCCCGTTATATCGAAGCAGTGGTTGCAGACAAATTCACCGTTGCCAGCATTTATGTGCCGAATGGACAAGACCTAGACAGCGAAAAATTCACCTATAAAATGGCTTTTTATCAAGGGCTAACCGCCTACCTTGCAACCATTCGCACGGCAGAAAAGCCCTATATTTTAGGCGGAGATTTCAACGTGGCGCACCAACCGCTTGACTGTTACGCCCCTGAAAAATTTAAAAATCGACTGTTGTGTTCGCAAGCTGAACGTCTTGCGCTCCAACAAATTATCAATCTTGGTTTTACAGATACCTATCGCGTGTTTCATCAAGATACCCGTGCTTTTAGTTGGTGGGATTATCGTGAAGGACGGTTTGACAGAGACGAAGGCTTGCGGATTGATTATCTATTCACAACCCCTGAAGCAACTGATTTATTGGTAGAAAGTGGGATAGATACATTGCCTAGAGGGTTGCTCAAGCCATCAGATCACACACCTGTTTGGTGTACTATAGTCGTTTCAATTTAAAATTCCCCGTAGCCGAAAACAACTGCAGCCGCGCGAAGTGTACCCTTTGTACATGAGAGACGCTAAGGGAAGTTTGTAGGCATGGGAAATTTTAAAGCGTAATGACTATAACTGTGTAAGCTGGTTGTGCTCTAAATATTTCATCGGATCTAACGCCTTCTTCCCCTGCCGTACTTCAAAATGTACTTGCGGTGTTTTGACGCTCCCTGTTGCGCCACTTTCGGCGATAACTTGCCCTTTTTCAACGCGTTCACCGCGCTTTACAAGAATTTTTCTGTTGTGCGCGTAGGCGGTAATCCATCCATCACTATGCTTGAGCAAAACAAGATTACCAAACCCGCGAATTTGGTTGCCCGCATATGCAACAACAGCACTTTCTGCAGCCCTTACAGGCGTTCCTTCTGGTGCGTCAATGTTGATACCATCGTTACGCTGCCCGCCTTCTTGTTCACCAAACGCCTTGATAACCCGCCCTACCACAGGCCACGCAAAACGGCTGTTCGTCCGCAATGGCGGTGCACCTAAGGGAGCAAGTTTTTCTAGCTGCTGTTGGGTATTAAGGGGTCTTGGGTTGAATTCTTGTCGCTGCATCGTGTTGCTTGCAACCATTGATGTTGCGTCATCCTGTGGCATCTTAAGACGCTGCCCCGCCTGAACATCATAAGGAGGCTCTAAATTATTTTGTTGGATGATAGCACGGACATTCGTTTTATTTTGCCTTGCAATACCATACAGTGTTTCTCCTTGCTTAACCGTATAATAGTCTTTTTTCTGAAATGGAGAAACAGACGGGATGTCAACAAAGCGTTCTTCTTGAGGGGGAAGTTCTTGTTGAGAGTACGGCGGTATTGTGGATTGCAACGGCTGCACTGCAACGGGGTGCACATAGCTGCCCCGTGGTGCGTAATCATACCCTGCCTTTGTGCCCATATAAACGGGAGCGGGCGCACTTCCCGAGCAAGCAGCTAAAAAAAACAGCATCATAAATGCGAGAATCTTCATTGTTTTTCTTTAATTTCAATGGTTAGCTTCTTTTCCCCTGCTTTTGCAAAGGTAAAAAATAAGGAAAAGGAATCTCCTGCTTTTAAACTTTTTTTGGGATTATACAATACAACCTCGTATCCTGCTGAATCTAACTGCAAAACAGAAAAGGGAAGTATTTCTAATTCACGGACTTTCTCGCGTCGTCTTACACCATCGCGTCTTTGTGACAAACGGCAAATTTTTACTATATTAGCAAGAGGGGTGGCAATTTCTGTAATCGTATCGCCTGTTTTTGTTGGATTAACCACCGTGAACCATACTGTCATTTTCTCGGCGTTTGTTTGGGTGGGATGTGCCCATCCGTTTTGCACGATAAGGTCTTGCGCTGCAGCAAAAGTTGCTGAACATAAAAAAAATGCCATCACAAACAAACGTTTGTACATTACACCCCCCCCTTATGCGGGTTTAAAGTATTTGTTGGATCTATCAACATCTTCAGCTTTTGCTGTAGAGTAATAACTTCAGGCGCAACATATTTTAACACTTCAGCGCGTTTAGCAAGCCCAATGCCGTGCTCTGCACTGAATGTACCGCCATACTGATGCACTAAATCATGCACTATTTCATTGTATATTGGCATTTTTTCAAGAAAATCGGCTGCCTGCACGCCAATCGGCTGCATTAAATTATAATGAATATTACCATCGCCCAAATGCCCGAACGCAACGATGCGTACCCGCGCATTTTTTTGCAGAATTTTTTCTTCAGCGGCGGACATAAAGTTTGCCCACTGAGATAGCGGCAACGCAATATCATGTTTGATACTTGCGCCCTCTTCACGCTGCACCCACGGAATTTCTGTGCGGATCTTCCATAATTTCTCGGCATCCTCTTTGTTTGAGGGCACAAGAATATCTGCAACTATTTTCTGTTTTAATAAATCTTCACAAAGCGTTGCTGCGAGGTTTGCAACAGGAAACGCCCTGCTGCTTTCTAATTCAGCTAAAACAAGCCACGGATGGGAAAGCGAAAAGTGCTGATTCTGCAATTCTTTACGGTGCTTTGCAACCAACTGAATAGCGGGTTTGGACAGCAACTCAAACGCACTTAAGATTTCTCCCAGTGCATTCTTTGTGACCATAAACGCTTCAATAACGTGTTCAATAGACGTACAGGCCAGAACAAATGTCTGTCGTTGCTCAGGAAGAGGAAATAGCTTCAGGGTCGCTTTTGTAATAATCCCCAACGCGCCTTCTGTACCGATAAAAAGCTGTTTAACGTCGAACCCAATATTATTTTTGCGTGTACTGCTCAGCGTGTTCACAATATCGCCATTAGGCAACACCGCCTCAATGCCCAGCACCATGTCTCGCGCCATGCCATAGCGTAGCACATTAATGCCGCCTGCATTGGTGGATAGGACACCGCCAATTTGACATTTAGCAGCAACGGAAAGTCCCATCGGAAAACAACGATGTTGCACAACAGCCGCGTTTTTAACCTGTTGCAGGGTGCAACCCGCCTCCACTGTCATCGTATAATCTTTCGCATCCAAAGAGATAATACGGTTCATGCGCTGAAGATTAATCAACACTTCATTATTCGTGGTGGCAACAGTGCCGCCGACTAATCCTGTATTGCCACCTTGCGGAACGATTTGAATTTTATGCTCAGCACACAATTTTACAACAGCAGAGACTTCTTCTGTTGTGGTTGGTAAAATAACAACATTTGCAAGACTTTCAAATCGCCCGCGTTGCTCTTGCAAATACGGCGCACATAGAGCAGGAGAGGTCAGACAATTATCTTCCCCCACTAAACGAACAACAGCGTGAAGAAATTCTTGTGTCACCATCGTATTACTCAACAGGAGGGGCTAAAACGGCTGTTTCAACAACATCCCCAATCGCAAGTCCTAATCGCTTTGCCGTGCCTGCATTAAATTCAATCACGGCGATAGCAGGGTCTTCACTCTCAATCAGACGTTCTGAAAAAGGCTCGGTATTAGTGATGATGCCTGATATTTTATTGTCACTCCCCACAAAAACCATATCAAGGGAAAGAGGGGTGTTTTTCATCCACATGGTTATTTTTTGTGGTTGGGGGTATAAAAAAATCATGCCTGCATCGGGGGCGAGTGTTTCACGAAACATTAAGCCGCGTGCTTTTTCTTCTTCTGTTTTGGCGACTTCTAAGGATAAGTTATATGTACCCGCTGCACCAATAATTTTCACAGGGATTGTTGGAAATTTTGTGCCCTCCTGCTGTTTCTCACACGCAGCTAAGGCAACTAACACAAGCATTATTGTAAATAATTTTTTCATGGTATCCTCTGAACAGTCTATAGTACTATAGAACTTTATCTTGTTGCTGCAACATACAACTTAATACCCTTGAAAACATTAAAAATTATGGATAAAAGTTGCTTTTTTGTATATTCGTTTATTTGATTGCTTGACGAAACGATGGGGAGTTTATACAAAAGCACTCCTTATTGAATATGGCGGGCGTAGCTCAGTTGGTTAGAGCGCGAGATTGTGGTTCTTGAGGTCGGGGGTTCGAGACCCCTCGCTCGCCCCATGTTTACTGCGGCTTTCAGCTATTACTGATTTTAGCCGCATTGCTCTAGGTAGCAAATAGGTAGCAGTAGAAGCAAAGTCGGTTTTCTTTGCAGTGTTATTTTTTCCACCCCATGCCGTGAAACATTCACTGTTCAATCACAGTTTTTGTGTGATTCTACTCCCCTTTTTTATGGACTGTGAAAATTACCCCTATGGGGTGGGGATGGGTTGCATCTTTGAAATAAATGTTGATTATTATTTTAATTGATATACGGTTTATTTATTAATTTTTTGAGGTTACTCAAATGGCAGAAGAAAGATCTTTTACACTATATAATGCGATGGCGGTTTTGTAAATTAGTTAAAGTGCGATTTTATGCTGGTATATTTCCTGCGACTAATGGGAATAATATATCCTTGTTTCATAAGGACGTTTCTGTCTGGTGCTTTGCCTATTATTTTTTCCACATGAATCTTATTTATCCAATAAGAACGATGGGTTTGTAATCCGTCATATAGACCCTTTAATTCTTCCATTGCATTTTGAAGATTATAAAGCTGTAAGGTTTCGCCTTTAGTGGTGACAATTCTTAAATAATGAAGTTCGGACATCAGGTAGATAATGTCACGACCAAGTTCATGCGGTATTAACGAGAGAATGCATGGCTCGGTGCAGGGTGCTGGCTCGGTCTTTTTTTGTTGCGCATCGGCAATGTCATGATGTTGAAAATTAAGCTGCAATATTCGGGGGGCATTGATGGCAATCCAGGTTAATGTTACTAGACCTACCACCCCCATAGTCTCTTCAAGGCCAAGTAACAGTATTTGTTCTGGTGTTTGAACATTAATCCAATCATCAAGTCCCATAATATAATCAATGCTAAGACCTATAGGCACAAAGACAAGTGATCCTGTAAATCCTGCTAATCCTGTTTTTAACCAAGGATTTAAATGCTCAAAAAATGATATTTTTTGCAAAAAGCCATGAGTATAAATAAGCAAAGGCATCAAAATACTGAATTGTATTATCCAGAAAATAAGACTTACCAGAACACTTTCTCCAGCAAGGGACTCTGGCTCCAGCATAGTAAAGAGCAGGATTAAAAAAACACTGACCCAAAAAAAATAGCGTTTTGATGAGATAGAGTGAAAGTGCATGAATGTGTACTATATTCTTTGCATATGAAAAATATGCAAGGTTTCGCTTAAAAGTCGCGCAGGTTGTACCTCTCGTAAGAAGCTTATGAGCAGCTCCAATGTACGAGCGGTATAGATAGAGTCTTGATAAAAATAGTGACCGTTCATGTAATTTATTAACCGCTCATGCAGAATTAATGTATCGTTATGTGCACAGTTCGTAACATATGCACCTACAGTAGGCGTGTGTCAAAATGATATGTGTCATCTGAATCAACCTAAAAATATGGAGATAAAGATATGAAGTCGAAGTTTTATAGTTTTGTGTTGGGTGCTGCTATTTTTTTAAGCGCATCTCCGTCTAAGGCCGAAAACTTAGTAAGCAATGAGGGGAGATTTTTTGGTAAACTTTACAGTGGTAGCAGTATACTAGGTGACCAGAATCTTTCACAAACAGGTGTTGCAACGGCTGGTGCCACTGGTGATGCTTCTTTTGACACTGGCTGGATGGCTGGAGCTGCGGTAGGGTATTACTTTACCGATAATATTGCCGCAGAGCTTGCATGGGATTATCGTAGCAATGGGTTAAATAAAGCAAATTTTTCAGATGGGAAAAATTTTAATGAAGGCGATTTTGCCTCAAATATCTTCTTCCTAAATGGCTATTACCATTTTAATCCAGTTTTAAATAGCAGATTTCGTCCTTATTTAGGAACAGGTCTTGGTTTTGTTGAAGAGATTGATATGGATTTAAAATCCAATGGGGTAGAAACATCCTATTCTAATGATGGAGAATTGGCCTATCAATTTATCGCAGGAACGTCGTATAGTCTGACAAAAAACTGGGATTTAACGGCTGATGTACGCTATATGCGTGTTGATGGGATTACTTTAAAAAATGAAAAAGGTACGGGTGAGCTAAGGAATGTGGATTACGATCCTGTGTCTTTAACCGTGGGTGCTGTTTACAAATTCTAAAAGGGGCTGTCTTAGATAATTGCTCAGTCTCACTAGGAAGATCGTGATCTTCTGGAGGAGTCTTGAACTGCTCCCAAAAATCAAACCACAGATATGGGGATATTAGCTATACCTACAGCGGAACGGGTGCAAACATAGCGGGAACGCTAGATGCACCCAACGTGCTGTTGTATAATGCCACAGGCAGCTTAACGCTTGGTATGAACAATGTTCGTCCGACAGCTGCATTTAGTGCGTGTGTTGACCTAGCTATTGCAGGTTGTTCGACAAGTAATACAAGTGGCGGTACAGTTACAATCAACAATAGCCGCACCGTCTCAGGCGCTATCAGTATAAACGGCACCAGCGGGGTTACAATAAATGGCGCTCTCAGCGGCGGAAGCTTCAGCGGCTTTAACTATAACTCAGGCGCTTCAACACTAGCTGTCAACAACACATTAACAGCAACAGCAGGGGCAATCAGCCTTACACCCAACGGCACATTAACCATTGCAAACAATCTGACCGCTTCGGGCGCGATAACACTGACTGCGGCAACCGCCATTAACCTGCAAGGCACACACCAAGCGGGTAGCGGGTTTACCATCAGCAACAACGCAACCCTGACCGGTGCCAATGTTCTGCGCAGCACGGGTGCGGCGAGCACACTTACTTTCCAATTCTCAGAAAAAAGTGTTGTCTGGAATTTTGATGTGCGATGAACTTTTTACTTCAGAACGCGAACAAATTCAAGCGATGTTGGGAAAAGATGTGATAACCGCCCAAGAAATAGCATGGATAGAAAAGCTTATTAAAAAACTGAGTGATGGCGGATTTTGTAAACGGCATCAGACAGATGCCGTGTTCGCCTTTTTAGGTGACGGCAAGTAAAAATAAGGGGGGCAATGTTCAACATCCCCCCCCCATTCTTTAGGCTTCAAAAAGCTATAAACACCCCTATAATTTTGTCACCATGCGCTTTTGCTCACGCATTGCTTTGCGTATTTCTTTGAGGGATTGCGCCAACATCTCTAAAGTGGCGATTATGTTTTTAATCCCAAAGTTAAGGAGCGGCATCATCTTAACCAGCGGCTACATGATTAATTCCTACTAAAATTATAGACTATAACTCATCTTTTACGGCGTGCAAGAATTGCGTTCAGGAAGCATCGCCCCTTTCCTTTACGGTGGGGAAAACTACCGCCCACGGCGTACCTTGCCCCATAGTGTACGATTAAAATAAAAAAGTGCCTTATCGCTTAGGAAAATTGCGCTTTAGGGAAGGGGAAAGCAATTTTCTCCAAAGCGGCAAAAAATCCCCTCTGTGGCGTAGAATTTAGCAGTCTCTTTACGGCTTCTGAAAATTCCCTCTAGGGGGTATGGGTGGGCTTCTCTTTTTTTATAGACTCGGGAAATTACTCCCGTAAGTGTCTAATTCTTATACAGCCCTCTGAACAACCAACGGATGGATAAGCCTAACGCGAAGATGCAAATTGATAAAAAGCAAATAACATAGAAGTCTTGCAGGGCTGGCATGGACGGCACGATGCTTCCAAGCAACAAAGTTCCCGTAAAAACCACCCACAGCCTAAAGAAAAACTGATTCCAGTTCTTTTTCCCTAAGCGTTCCCAAAAATCAGCCATAAAAACCCCCGTAGTCTTTCATAAGATTTCATGTACTGCCATTTTGGCTTTTACGGCAACTAAAAATCACCCCCGTGGCGGTGTCATCAAGGTTTGGTAGATAGCGGCGGCGTGGTGTTGAATTGCCATCAAATAGGCTTGCGTTGCTGTATCGGGTGTTCTTATGCCTTGCTCCCAATTTGCAACCGATTTAGGGGAAAAGCCAAACGCCCAACCGAACGCCTTTTGCGTCATGCCTAAACGGTCTCTTAATTCTGCAACGTCTACGGGGACAATATGCCCCTTAACTGCCTTGCGTAACCTACCACCGTAACAATAGCGTCTGCTTAAAGGGAAAGTAACAGTCATATAAAAACCTTTCAATGATAGACTTTAGAGGGTAAATTGCTTGTGGTGAGAACATCCAGCATGGCTTCAAATGATTTTGCCTGTGTCGTCACGGTGGCTTGCACGGGCTTGCCATACGCACGATTGAGTATTTCTTGCGCCGCCGCCAATCTTTCCGCATTTTTCCCATTTCTCAAAACGTCCAAAAGAACGCCTATTGCTTCGGGGGCGTGTTCTTGCATGAGACGCTGAAACTCAAGCACTTTCTTTGATTTACCAAGTGGATTGCCGCTTACACCTTTTGTAAAGCCGCCCTTTCCTGTGGGGTTGGGGATTTTATCGGGTGATTTTCGCATCGTAGATAGTTCCTTAAACTTGTAAGCAGGTTAGTAGTATTTACGGGTTATAATTCCCACACCATACACGCCACATCGGGCTTAAACGGGGTACGGGTAAAGGTTTGAGTGGCGTTGTGGGGTGTTCTTAGTTTTGCCGTGTTCTCACTTAAAGCAATCACGGTATTATGCTGTAGCAACGGCAATAAACCCATACAATCGTATCGCACTGTTGGCACGATACGATGCACCGCAAACAGGTCATGCGTTTGCCAGCCTAGAGCGGCGGCTTTTGCACCCCATTCATCTAGAAACAGCCCTGTGTTGTTTATAAGTGTTTCCCATGCGTCCCTATCCCCTTTCTAGTTTGCAGGGCGTGGCATGGTGCAAAGTTTTGCATAGCCCTCTGCCCATAACAGGGGTATATTGCCGTCATGATGAATGAGGGCGAGGCGTTCTTGAAGTTCCCCTTCCCGTTCTGCCTTAAAGTGTGGGACAATTTGTCGGTTTTTAAGGCGCGGTTGTCCCACGGGTTTTTCACGGAATATTGCTTGCTGTCCCGTATTTGTCCCGCACCCTGTCCCGCTTAATAGGGCTTTGGATAAGGCGATAATGCTTCTTTGTCCCGTAACTGTCCCGCCGTTTGTCCCATTCATTGACAGTGCGGGGGCAACTGTCCCACTGTCCCACGTTATAGGGTTGGGACAAATGGGACAGTTAGGCGTGCTGTGAATATCCTGCATCATTACAACGCTGCCTCCCGAATTTTTTGCTGCAGGCGGCTCACTTTTGATTTGCCTATGCCCAACTCCTCTGCAATTTCACGAACGCTGCAACCGTCTTTCGTGAGGGCTGCCACTTGTTCGAGCGTTCGGTCTGCAAGCTCTTTTGTTGCCCAACCGCCATCTATAAGGGTGGCTTCAAAGGATTTTGCCGCATCGCCAAAAATGCCGCGTGCTTTTTCAAGATGCACCTCAAACCGTGCCCCTTCACTGCTATTGTAATCCTCAGGGCGTTTGAGCAAAATCACCGTATCGAGAATATCCTCACGGCGTGACGTGCCGCGTTGCTGCCCGCCTTTGCCCGCATGATGCACCAAAAGAACACTTTTACCCTGCCTACGCAATTCAAGCACCCACTGTTGCACGGGCAACCAGCCATCCGCCTCATTCTCCTTGCCTGTACGGCACAAGGTGGACAAGTTATCTATCACGATAAGCTCTGCAGCGGCTAAAAACGGCGCAAGGATTGCCTGCCCCTCCTTAGTAGCAATATCAGGCAAGCCATATTCTTGACGGTCGGGGGTTATCAGTTGAAAATAATCATCAGCGGGCAGTTCAAGCCCTTGTTGCTGCACCGTTTGTGCTAAACGCTCTTGCATCGTGCCTGCAGGCATCTCGCCATCAATATAAAGCACCTTGCGGGGTTTATCCGCTTTCCAGTGAAAGACAGTGCCGCCTGTAGCCACCGCCACCGCAATCGCAAGTGCAGTATGGGTTTTGCCAACGCCGCGATAAGCGTATAGCATAACAAGCCCTTGCGTGGGGATTATCGGCTCTAGCACAAATTCCCGTGGGGGGATGTGATAGCTTAAAAAATCTGGCAGCGTGTCCACCACAAGGGTTTGCTTTGGGGGGCTATTCTCTATATATGCACCCTTAGAAAAAGGCGTGGCGTTTTCTACAATCGCCTTGATAAGGGTATCGCTTTCTTGTAAACTCATAATGCTAAATCCTTTTGTTTCAAGGCGTTAAAATCTTTTTGGTTTTGTGGAGGGGTTGCAATTCTCACCTTGTGCCCCTCCCGTGTTAAACGCTCCGCCGCCGCGAGGGCTGCTTTTTGCCCTGCCTCGTCTCCATCAGCGGCAATAATTATTTCCTGCACGGTATCAGGGAGCATCACGCCTTTAAGCCCCGCCGTGCCTAGGGTAGCCCACACGGGCAATCCCGTGGCTTGCAAGAGCGTTAAGCCGTCCTCAAGCCCTTCGCACAAAATCAGGGTCTCCCCCGCCGCCGCCAAGCGAACCGCGCCGTTATTCATGCTCCCCAACGTCAATTTTGGATTTGTGACGTTGGCTTTTTTGGCTGTTGTTGCGTCTAGGAATATCCTGTGTACGGCTGTTATTGCTCTATCAGGGGTTTGGATTGCTGCCACAAGAGCAGGAAAGTATTGCTTGCTGTCCTTGTGATACAGGCGCGGGTGAAAACGTAACGAGGGAGGTAAGGGGGTTAAGGTGAGCCCCCGATATTCCTGCAAATAGCGTTCTGCTAAAGTGCCTGCTAAGGGCTTTGCCTGTTTCCATATCTTTAAGGCGCGTTCTTTGTTCTCATTCACGGAAACAACCGCGCTTGTTGCGTTTTTAAGGGGTGTTGCGGGTGTGATAGCTAGGTTGGATTGATAATCCCCATTAAGCCACGCACAAGCCCATTTAAGAGATTCTGCAAACGATAGGCTCAACATGCCCTGAATGAGCGCAATCACATCACCGCCACCACAACTGCAAAACCATGCTTGGCGTTTATTGTCCCATCGAAACGAGGGGTTGCGGTCGTTGTGGCTAGGTAGGGGGCAACGGATATGTGCCCCCCGCCCATCCCACGCCACCCCCAACACTGCGAATAACGCGGGAAGTGTTGCGTGCAGTCGCTCTTTTATTACTGCGGTGTTATGCATGGCTGCCCTCACTTTCAGGGGCAAGCCCTAGTAAAACGTACCTTGCAACTCCTTGGTGCATCACGCCGTCATCCGTGACAATATCGGTCGGAATGGTGAGGATATGGTAGCCACGCACACGCAATTCTTTGACGCGCGGCGCGGGGGACATAATCCCCAACTCTTGCCTCGCCTCAAGGGTTGTAATTCCCAAGCCATGCCGCTGCTTTAAGGCATCCAAAATGGTTTGCCTTTGCGCGGTTGCGTTGGTAGAGGTGATTGCACGTTTAGATTTTCTGCCCCCACGGTTTCCGCCTGTGGGGGTTTTTTCTGTTTCCTTGCTCATGACTGCACCTCGCTAGTGCTAGCGCGGCGGTTTTTAGCAAGCCATGCGTCAAGGTCAGACTTTAAATAGCGGACGCGCCCGCCGCACTTGATAAAGGGAAGTTCCTTACCCGCCCATCGCCAACGCCTTAAAGTTGGGGGTTGAAGTTTCAAGTAGGCGGCTGCTTCCCTTTCAAGGAAGACATCCGTAATGGTCTTTGTTTCTGTAAGCATAAAAGCTACTCCCTGTTGTTGATTGGAGTAGCTAAGCGTTTTTTATAAATTGGCTCAAACAGCAATTTACAGAAAAATACCAGGACTTACGCAGCTGAGTGATTCACATCACAAGTCTGAGTGGATTATTCAACGCTGAATATACATAGTCATAGAGTAATTTTTCTTTTAGTTGATAGACGGTAGTTTTGAGGGCATATGCGGCGCGTTTAAGGATAACCCAAGCGA
>CANGXP010000015.1 GCA_947457935.1 Alphaproteobacteria bacterium
CGCTTGGGTTATCCTTAAACGCGCCGCATATGCCCTCAAAACTACCGTCTATCAACTAAAAGAAAAATTACTCTATGACTATGTATATTCAGCGTTGAATAATCCACTCAGACTTGTGATGTGAATCACTCAGCTGCGTAAGTCCTGAATAAGATGCTCATAAAACTTTGTTTAAGATACACTGACGGTCTATGCTTGTTGCAAAATGCGCACACAAAGCACTCATTTTATATTTAAATTCAAGTCAAAGCACGCAATACGTTTTTTATTGCTTGACTCTCAAAAATGAACGTGTACAAGCGTAGTGCTATTATTAAACTATAGTAGTGATTCTCAACACAACAAGACAATTTTATAGGTGTAATATCATGACTTCAATTCCTTTACCAAGCCTTACACAAATTTTAGGCGCTGGCGACGACGCTTTCCGTCAATCTAACCTCACCCCACTTTGGGTAATTGCGGGTAACGGCAACGACGATATTGCCGTGCAAGCTCTTTCTTGGGTAAGCGGTGGCAACGGCGATGACATTCTTCGTGGTGTTAGCTATGACACTGCAACAGGTCTTGGCGTTCGTTTAAACGGCGATGCTGGCAACGATCAAGTATACGGTTCACGCGGCGACGATATTTTAGCTGGCGGCATCGGCAACGACCTTCTCGGTGGTGGCGGTTCTTACACAACGTTTGGTGATGAAATTTGGGGCGGTGCTGGCGCTGACCGTTTCTATCAGTCAACAGGTTCAAAAAATGCTGTTAGCGGTCTTGCTTCTGGTTGGGCACGTGACTTCTCTATCGCTGAAGGAGACGTTATTGCTCTCGGTGGCGCAACAGGATACACTTTGACAGACATATCTTTCAAGGGTTTCACAGGTGCTCTCGTTTCTGCAACAAACGACGCAAACGTAAACATCTTCGTTACAGGTGTTACATCTGCGGCACTTGCTAACGCAAACGCACTGAATGGTGGTTTGCCTATCCTTCTTCAAGGGGGTCAGGTCTAATATTGTTGTGTGGGGAGGCATCTATAAAAGTGTCTCCCTCACAAATTAAAACATCTAGGAAAGCTCGCTTCAAGCGAGTTTTTTTATGCTTGAAAGTTTTTGGGATACTTTTCGTAAAGCACACTAGTAAAATATAAGCCCTCTGCTGGCGCGCGTGTGCCACCCGCCCGCCTGTCTTTCGCTTCTAAAGCATCTTTCACACGCTGTGGTGTCCACTTCCCTCGCCCCACTAAAACAAGCGTTCCAACCATGTTCCGTACCTGATGATGCAAAAACGATTTTGCGGCAACGTCAAACAACACATAATTTCCTTCAGTGGTAACATCCAAGACATCCAGCGTTCTTAATGCATGTTTAGCTTGGCATTCACTGTCTCTAAAGGTTGTGAAATCATGATAACCGAGCAAATATTTCGCCGCTTCCCGCATCGCATCTAGATTCAAATTGTAATGGACATGCCATACCCTGCCTACATCAATCACAGGCGGCGCAATACGATTTAGAACACGATATTGATATGTTCTTGTTATTGCAGAAAATCGCGCATTAAAATCCTCTGATACTTCTTCTGCAACAAGCACTTTAACTGCCTTATCCCGCAAATGATAATTAAGCGCGCGCCTGACAGTATACGCAGTTGTCGGTTTTGAAAAGTCAACATGACACACTTGCCCTAACGCATGAACGCCTGCATCGGTGCGTCCCGCTGCAACCAACGTCAACTGCTCGCCACAAAAAGCTGTTATTGCCTCCTCAACTGTTTGTTGCACAGAGGCGATACGATTTTCCTGCTTTTGCCATCCACGAAAGGGGCGACCGTCATATTCCAAAATAATTTTAAATCGCAAGAGAGTCGCCTTTTTTAATCGAAAAGCCCCGCAAAAAATCTGCTGCTGCAAGGGGAGATTTCCCCTGCCGCTGAATTCTCAAAATGCGTAAAGCGGTGTTATTCCCACAAGAAATTAACAGTGCCTCATCCAACACGCACCCTGCTACCCCTTGCCCCGCTGCAACCTCAACAGCCAGCACTTTAAATACGTCTCCCTTATACATAAACCACGCAGCAGGCTGCGGGTAAAAAGCACGAACTTTTCTCTCAATGACCGATGCCTCCTCCCGCCAATCAATCCGCGCTTCTGCCTTAGTGATTTTTGCCGCATACATCACCCCCTCTTCTGGCTGTACCGTTGCAGGCAGAGGCAGGATTCGCAACGCATCCATAATTGCCTCTGCACCCAGCATTGCTAGCGCATCATGAAGTGTTGCCGTTGTCATAAGGGGTGACATTGTGAAGGATTTAGTTAAGAGCATGTCGCCCGTATCAAGCCCCACATCCATTTGCATAATGGTGATACCTGTTTCGGTATCACCCGCTTCAATAGCACGATGAATCGGCGCCGCCCCCCGCCAGCGCGGCAATAAAGAGGCGTGAATATTTAAACACCCCAATCGTGGTGCATCCAAAATAGCTTGCGGCAAAATAAGACCATATGCCGCAACCACCGCAATATCCGCGCCCAATGCGCTAAATTCTTGCTGTGCTTCGTTCGTTTTTAGTGTTTTTGGCGTATAAACAGGGATTGCTTTTTCTAATGCCCATGCATGCACGGGGGAAAATCGTTCTTTTTGTCCGCGTCCTGCAGGTTTTGGCGGTTGTGTGTAAACAGCAATAATCTCATGCTCCGCATACAATGCCGCCAAAGCAGACACTGCAAACACTGGCGTTCCCATAAAAATAATACGCATTATAATTTATGTGCAGCGTTTTCTTGCTGCTCTTTTTTTGCTTTCAGAAGTTTACGGAGAATAATATTTCGTTTGAGCGCAGAAATATGATCCACAAACAAAATACCTTCTAGGTGATCAATCTCGTGTTGAATACAGGTTGCAAGCAGCCCGTCCGCTTCTAGCGTATTACTTTTTCCGTTCTCATCAAGATACCGCACTGTCACCCGTGCGGGGCGCACCACATCCGCATAATGCTGGGGTAAGGATAAGCAACCCTCTTCGTAACTTGAATCGTCATCAGACACCGCAATAATTTCAGGATTAATCATTTTATACGGTGTAGGATTTTCTTTGTCCCGTGAGACATCCACAACTATCAGCCGTTGACTAACACCTACTTGTGGCGCTGCTAAGCCAATACCGGGAGCCGCGTACATTGTCTCCAGCATATCATTAAGAAGTGTCCGTGTTTCATGGGTTACTGTAACAACAGGCGCAGCAATCTTTTTTAAGACAGGATCAGGAGCGGTGTAAATTTTTAAGATCGTCATACCATTATAATACGCAATAAGTATTGCTTTTTCACCAATAATCCGCTTTGCTCAGCAAGGTTTTTTAAAAAGAGAGTGCTATGCGTAAACTAGCTATTTTGGGATGTGTTATTTTATTAACTCTTGCGGGATGTGAAACCATCTCGACAAATAACACGGACACTGCCTCCATCGCTCTTGCTGATACGGCCTTAAAAGAGCGTAATATTCCCAAGGCGATTGAACTCTACCAAGCCGCACTCCTAAAAAACCCCTTTAATGTTGAAATAAAAAACAAATTAGCGGGCTGTTATTTGCTACAAAATAATATTCCACAAGCACTTAAAATTTACCAAACAGTGCTATCCCAAGATAAAAAAAATCTTACTGCGTTACGCGGAATCAGTCGTGCGTATTTGCTTAATGGAGATGCACCTGCCGCACGCCCTTCTTTAGAGCAAGTGGTTGCCTTAAGCGCGACAAGCAACAATATTTCCGCCCTAGGTACCGTTTATGATATGTTAGGCGACCATAAAGCAGCGCAACAACAATACGATCTTGCCCTTTCGAAAACCCCAACTGATTTAGCAATCATAAACAATAAGGCGTTTTCTCTCCTGATGACAGGCGACACTAAAAACGCAATCGCACTCTTGGAAAAAGTTATTAATACAGAAGGGATAACACCCCAGCAACGCGGTAACCTTGCGCTCGCCTATGTTTTGAATAACGAGACTGATAAAGCGCAGACGTTCCTATCAAAATTCTTTTCTCCCGCAGAGGCGCAAAAGAGTTTAGAAGATTTTACAGCCGTTAAAGATCGTTCAGCAAAAGGGGAATCGCTAAGAGCGATTCTTTTCAATAAGAGTTAAGCCATTATTGATTAATCAGATGCGCCGCCATCTCAGCACCGCTCAAGAACGCATCTTCAACACGCCTCCCCATCAACCAATCACCGCAAACACCAACCCCATCAGCAAAAAGATATGGCTGTCCTAGAGGCTTTTCAACGTAGGCGTTTTTCCAGAGTTTTGCCGCTGAATACGTTGGTTTTAAGGCTGATGCCTTGAGATTGTTCAAAAACGCCCCCGCAATTTTTTGAATAGCTTGTTCTTCTTTTATATCCATGTTTTCCCGCGTCCATTGCACATTCCCGTGCAACACCCACGCCTCTCCCCTAGCACGACGCGGCTTATTACTATCCCGAAAAGCATATGTAAACGGACTGTTCGCAACAGCCATCGCATCATAAGAGGTTGGTAATTTTTGTGCAAAACTGACCATGACAACCCAAACAGACGTAAATTCAAGACATTTTTCCACTTCTGACTGCAAAATGTTAGCATCTTTTAGTAGTTGATGACTTAGCGGCGCAGGGAGCGTTAAAATAACACGATCAAAAAAACCATAATCTTTTGCATCATCAAACAAACGCCAGCCACCTGATACTTTATCAATGCGTGTGATGCTGTGGTGATACGCAATATCTTGTCCCTGTTGTAGAATTTTCGCCAACACATCCATGCTGGGCGCTCCCACAAAGGGGTGTTTGCTTAAATTTAACTCCGCTTGTCGATTATCAACATAGATTTGCCCCTTCCAGCGCTCAATCATTCCTTTTTTTCCCCAGTATTCAAGGAATGTCTTAAAATAGGGATTATTAGCTGTAAAAAAAGGCGTTCCCCCATCAAAAGTTGTTGTTTTATGGGTATGCGTCAAAATACGCCCCCCCGCACTGCCTGCCTGTTCAAAAATTGTTGCTTTTATCCCTTCACGTTGTAGATGCCACGCGCAACTTAATCCCGTCATGCCTGCACCGATAATCGCAATCCGCCGATCATCGCGGATAGAGACTGCAGAGATTTTTTCCAAAATATGCGTGGATGCCTTTAAAATTAACGGAGCTTCCCCGCCTAATTCAGGCGGTGGTTCAACAATCGCGCCGAGTGCACACAAAATATTATACGAACAAAGAGGGTCATATGCATCCAGCGCATAACAATCATAATTTTCACGAATGAACGCCACAAGTTTTTCACTTGTGTCTGCCCAATTTTTAAGAATAGAGACATATTCCTTAAAAAAGTGCTCAGGAATAAAACCCTGTTCTTGAAGGGTTTTTTGCAGAATATTCCATTGTTTATTGTTGGTAATCGCGTTGTGACGTTCAAACTCAAGGGGAATACTGTCAGGGGTGCGCCCTTCCTCCATTTTCTTGAGTTCTTTTTTAAAAGATTCTGCAAAAATCAAACTGTTATCATACAATACATTGTTATAGCAAAATGCGGAGGCATAATCACGTTGCACCAGAAAATATTCTAAAAAATGCCATGCAGCATCCGTGCCCTCAATAGTAGAATCAAATAATATTTTAAAGGGCGAAATCATGCCGTAACGCAAATACGGCGCAAGCACTCCATAACAGCTTGATAATCCCCCTTCTTCTAGATTGGGATAGCTTGCAAAAATTGCTTGTTTTGCTTTTTGCCACAATGCATTCCCTGCCTTAATACCACCTCGACGCGCTTTAACAGGCGCAATCATCATCCCTGAATCTTCCGTGTTGCGTAAAAAATCTACTTTAACAGTCTGCAGGTCGATAGCAGGCGTTGCTGGATAATGAGGGAGGAACAGCGTTGCTGGTTTTTTAAAAAAAGATTGCCATGAACGTCCCATCCGCTCGCCACGCAACTGTTTTGTTTCACGCCGAAATTCTTCTCTGTTGGCAAATTTTTTCTTGAGCAAAGGCAGGGGTATAATACAGGAAGAATCAACCCGCATCAGCGGCGTTGCCGTATTATCTTGCAAACGTGTTGTCACACTCCGTTGATAATTAATCGGCACATCATCGGTTACAATCACTGTTGCTTGGCTTGCATATTCTATGAGCAGTTTCAGTTTTTTTTCTAAAGGCAAAAAATAGAATGAATAACTCAGATTATTTTTGCTCGCCTCTGCCGCAACATCCTTTGCACCTTCAACAACAAACGTAAAATGTCGTTTGTTCAGATGCGATTGGTCTGACGCTTGTACCTGCACAATAATTATGGGTTTCCGCAGCTGTTCCGACAATAAATGACATAAATCCAAGGAAGGATTATCATCCAGACGCATCGCACTATGCATCCAATACAAAATATACTCACCCGTGGGATTCAATACGTCATTCATCCGATACGTTGTGCGCTCTAAAACGTATTCAGGAATATAACGGGCAATTTCACCAATTTTCTGGGAACTCATGCAATGCTCTGATGGGTATAAATACAATATTTTTCTTAGTCTATACCAAGAGCACTAACAAGGGGTTAAGATACCCCTCTACCCTGCAGAGAATAAAGATGAAGTTGAGCAAGTCTTGCAACAGAACTATCCAGCTCTGTGTCTGTTGACGTTTTTCCCGCAAAACATCTTTCTAAATGTCCCACCAGCCACGTGTTCTCTTCTTGTGTTAGAGTTTTGGGATCAGCACTATATTTAGCAATAATTGCCAACCCTGCGGCCTCAATTTTTGCGGCTTCCTTCTTTGCATTCTGATCAGTTTGGACTCCTTGTTGGATATCGCGCATATAAGAAAAAGGTGCCATAGCCGCGTTCGCAACCTTACGAAGTATAGAGTCTTTATTAAATGGATCAATAACTTCTCTAATCGCGTCTTCAACTTTAACGGGCGCAAAGGGACGTCCTCCAATAAATTTGGCAGGATATTCGGTAAGCTTCGCATACAAAAAATCCCCCCACTCTTTTGATAATGCTAATACTGTATTAGCAACTATCTCAGAGGGGTTCTTTCCTTTTATTTTTTGTTCATTCCTAGTTTTAGTAGGACGCAAAATAAGTGGTTTGTCATCAGCCATAAAAATAAAAATTTGACACTGTTAGCAATATGTTTTATTAGTATACTTCATTATAAATTATTTTCAACCGTTTATTAAAATTACAAACTTTATTTTTTGAGAGATTAAAACTATGCTACTAGGGGATATTTTAACTGGCAACAATGCCACATATGAATCTGCAGATTGCCAGATAAAGATTACTGCGATTAAGAAAAGCTTTGCAAATGACAATGAGGCTGAATCAAGCAACGCGCTGCATCGGCAATGGCTTGATGGTTTTAAAATGGCTCTTGATATTATTAAAGCGTGCCGCTTTCAAGGAGAAGCTGTCGCAAAATTTTTCCGTGAAAACTTGATGAGTTATCTTAGCAGCATGTCGCAATATGTCTGCCAAGGGATTGTTGCGGGGCTTGCATTTTTTGATGCTAAAACCCCCTTTTCTATGCTTGAAGAGTGTTTAGTACGCGCCTACAGTGCTGTACAAGAAGCGTTACATCACCTCCAAACAGTGGGACACGAACAAGCAGCAGCTCGTTCACGCTCTAACGGGTAATAACCACATCAGCTATAATAGGGAGATGATCCGACCCCGCACAGTTGCCAATTTTCTTATCAACAACAGCTATATCTGGCGAGACAAGCACTTGATCAATGGGGATGCGCAAGAATGCTGGCAGATCACACGACCATGAAAAATAAGGTAGAAGCTGCATCTGCGTATTGCGCAACCCAGAATGCGCAATATAGTCGCGAAACGCGCGTACAAAAGGGGTGGTGTTATGATCTCCCGCTAGTAACACAGGCTCTTTTAGGTTTGCTACATAATTTGCAATAATGCCTAAATGCCTATCTCTATCTCGCATCCGCGTTGCGTTTGTAGGCGAAGGTGTGTGCACTCCAATAAAATTAAAAACGCCCTTATCTCCTTGTAAAACAACGTGTAACAAACGATTTCCCACTTTTGGAAAACGAACAATTTTTGCGCTCACAATCGGAACTTTTGAGAAAAACAAAAATTGATTCCAGTTTTCGCCCATTTTAGGAAAACGGTATGGGTACTGCTCGTTAATTGCTTTTAACTGATCTTGCAGCGGTGTTGTTGCCTCAACCATAAACAAAACATCGGGATTGTTGCGTTCAATCTCCGCCTGCACCGCCGCATAGTCCGTATTATAGGCATACACATTAAAGTGCATCACGCGTAGCGCATTTTGTTGAGGGGCAACATGCGTTGCCTGATTATCGTATATTTTAACAAAGTCGTATGTATTTAAGGCAACTGCCATCACGGCAATAATACTTGCAACACACTTCTTTTGAAGAAGGCATACACACGCGAATATAGCACCAAACAAAACGAGTTGCGTGCGAAATTCTGCAAATAAATCAAACAGAAAATACAGCGGTTGTGCGTAAACACTTACAATTGTTATGCAGCCATACAAAACCGCGAGTACAGACAATAACGAACAGTGTTTTTTTATCACAAACAGCTCTTATGATGCAGAAGGCAACGCTGGCTTAGTTGGGCGTTCAGTCAAAATTTTACGCATGTCCTCCAGCGTTTCTAAGGCTTCTGCCGCAATACTTCTCACTTTAATAGAATTATTGCTAGATTGAATAATCTCACCACTAATATCAAGCATGAGAATAGCCAATCGTCCTGCTTGGAACGCAGCATTTTGCACTTGTGAATAATGCTCGTGTACATAATCTCTGCACTCTCGCCCCTTAGTTAGTAACGATCCTGCCAGCATGACGTTCTGGCGAATAGAGGCAGAGAGCGTATCTGCCGCTTGCACGCTTTCTTGCGTCATTTTATGCATCATGGTGATGTCTCGTTCAACCACCATCCCTGCTTCACTGAAATGCTTAGATAAACGGCAAATATCTTCGATCATTTTGTTGATAGTTTCTTTGGAATGATCGCGATGATATTCCGCAATTTTTGCATTTTGCGATAAAATCGTGACCTCATCACTCAGGCTTGCAAGGGCGCGTAGCGTCTCTCCCAAACGAAAAACAGCCATTTGCATGTTGCGCGTGCGAACTTCGTTACGTGCTGAAAATAAATCAAGGTCTGCGGCAAGGGTAGCCTTGGTTTCAATGGCTGTGCTCATGCCTTCTACTTGGCGCAACAGCTCCTGCATGATGTTGGATGCTTCTGTGACGAATTTGCGTGTTTGATCCGCCAAATCTGCCCCTTCACTGGCTCTTTCACTCGCGGTGCTGGCATAATCAAAAATCTTTTGCGCAACTTCAGAGAATTCCTCTGTTTTACGATAGGCTTTATTAAGCGAAGCAATGTATTGCGGGGTAATGGTGGCAAGTGGGGCTTGAACATCTTGTTGTTCTTGTTCCACAACGATGGTTTCAGAAGCATCTCCACCATTCGGCGCTGCTAATAATTGATTACTTTGCATCCGCTCTAACATGCCATTAATAGCCCGTGCGAGTGCGCCGATTTCATCACGCCGTTCCATCCCTGGTACAGGCATTCTTTTGCGTGTAATATAGGCATGAGAGGTATAGCTGATAAGCGTTTCAATAGGTTTTTGAAAATGAATATAGGCATGAATAACGGCGTATAACAACCCAAGCCCTAGAAACAAAAATCCAAAAATTAATAAATAGCGGACAGTTGAAAAAATTTTATCAAATTTACGCCCATCAATTTTGCTTAACGCCTCATGCCACGGGGTTGCAAGCAAGGGATTAACTTGATTAATCGATTCAACCATGCTGGACGCACTTAGCTCATCAAGAATTTCTTTTAGCTCTTCTTGCTGTCTGCCAATAACGTCTACTTCGGTATAAAATGCTGTTAATTTCACGCGTACATCAGCTAATTTTTCTTGAGCAACACGGCTTGTACTGGTGTCAATTTGCGTGATGCCATCCTCAATACTCAAAAATGTTTGCCGAGCAGCAGTTGCGGTTGCATCATTGCCCGTTACAATATATTGAGTTGTATATAGCACTCCTTCTTGAAAACGACCCATAATTTGTGAGAGTGCGTTAGCAGCGTCTTGTTCCTTTACAATCAGCGCATCTCGAATATCAGAAAACTGTGCGATAATTTTTTGCGATTGCGGCAAAATTTCTTTATCAGTAATTGCTGCCAATTCTGTAGCAAGATCAGCCGCGTTTTTGATTTTTTCCACAATATCTTGGCGGTTTTTGTCACTTGTTTGAAGTGATTTTATCCACTCTGGTTGCGTTGCCCCGGCTGATAAATCAAAACTAAGTGTATCGTACTCTTTATTAATCTCTAAAAACCGTGCGAAAGCATCAGTATTCTTTGATTTCAGAGCCGTTTCAAGAGATTTTTTCCAGCTATCAACAGTCTTATCAAGACTAAAAGCAGTCACTACATCAATATCGGTAGTGTCGTTTGGTAGAAAGTGACGAATTTTTTCAGCACGTTCAATATAAAACATGACTAACGATAGGACAATAAGTGGAATAACATACGCGATGAGATAGCTAACGTAAACCGTGATGCCCAAACTTTTGGTGACAGATCTTTTCATGTTTTAGACCGTTGTTGTTAGTTTTTATGACGAACTTTACCCTCAATAATGATAATGCTGTCAGTCCCCTCGTCTGTTTTTGTTACTCGCACTTTTTCTTCTACAATCGCCCACAGCATGAGTGCAAGCCCTGCGACCAAAAACACCACGAGGATGAAAATAATCGCGGAAGATAGTAAACTTAACAACGAAAACAACAGGCTTCCGACAACGAACAGCAAGGGTAGTCCGATAATAACAGCCAAAGCCTTGAGAATCAGTTCCTTCATGGATTTAATCCTTTTTAGAACGCTGTTTATAGCAAACTGTTTTTTTAATTGATAGTGTAACTTGCATTATCTGAAGAAACCGAGTAGCAGAAAACATCTTTTAAAAAAGTTTAGGAAATATAGCCACATGTCTCGCCGTAATATCGCCATCATCGCCCACGTTGACCATGGTAAAACCACTCTTGTGGATGCCTTATTGAAGCAAAGCGGCACGTTCCGTGAAAACCAAAACGTGGCAGTACGCGCCATGGATAGCAACGATTTAGAAAAAGAGCGCGGCATTACCATTCTGGCGAAATGTACCTCTGTGGTATGGGAAGACACCCGTATTAATATTATTGACACCCCGGGGCACGCCGATTTTGGTGGCGAGGTTGAGCGCATTTTAAGTATGGTAGACGGTGTTGTGTTACTTGTGGATGCCGCAGAAGGCCCGCTCCCGCAAACAAAATTCGTGGTCGGCAAAGCATTGCAGTTGGGCTTAAAGCCGATTGTGGTGGTGAATAAAATTGACCGTCCCGATGCCCGCATTGAAGAAGTGCACGAAGAAGTGTTTGATTTGTTTATCGCGATGGAAGCATCTGACGAACAGCTTGATTTCCCCACGCTCTATGCGTCTGGGCGTGAAGGTTGGGCATTGAAAGACCTCAATGATGAGAAAAAAGACCTCAAACCCTTGTTTGATCTGATTGTCAACCATGTTCCAGAGCCTAAGGGTGACAAAACCCAACCTGCTGCCATGCTGGCAACCCTTTTGGAGATTGACCCCTACTTAGGGCGCGTGCTCACAGGCAAAATTATCTCTGGGACGATTAAGCAAAACATGCCTGTTAAGGTATTAGATTTAAACAGCAATTTCATTGAGCAAGGGCGTATCAGCAAAGTACTGACATTCCATGGTCTGCAACGCATTCCCGCTGAAGAGGCCTATGCAGGGGATATTGTGGCAGTAGCGGGCTTAAGCAAAGCAACCGTTGCCTATACGATTTGTGCACCTGAAGTTGAAACGGCTTTGAAAGCCATCCCCATTGACCCCCCCACCTTGGCAATGACCTTCTCTGTGAACAACTCACCCTTGGCTGGAACAGAAGGTGATAAAGTGACCTCCCGGCAGATTGCCGCCCGTTTGCTCGCGGAAGCCGAGGCGAATGTTGCGATTCAAGTACGCGAAACAGAAGACAAAGACGCACTAGAAGTTGCAGGACGCGGCGAATTACAACTCGGTGTTCTCATTGAAACCATGCGTCGTGAAGGCTTTGAATTGTCCATCAGCCGCCCACGCGTGCTGTTTCAAACCGATGAAAACGGGCAAAAACTAGAGCCTTTTGAAGAAGTTATCGTTGATGTGGATGAAGTTTACAGCGGCGCGGTGATGGAATTCCTGTCACTCCGTAAAGCAGAATTGCAAGACATGCGCAGCAGTGGCGCGGGCAAAAGCCGTCTTGCCTTCATCATGCCGTCACGCGGACTCATTGGTCTGCATAGCGAATTCCTTACCATTACCCGTGGTACAGGCCTCATGAACCGCTTGTTCCATGGCTATATGCCCTATAAAGGCAACTTGGCAGGGCGGCGCAACGGCGTGCTGATTTCGACAGACGCAGGGGAAGCGCAAGCCTACTCCCTCTTTAACATTGAAGAGCGCGGTATTTTGTTCATTCCGCCGCTTGCTAAAGTGTATCAAGGGATGATTATTGGCGAACATAGCCGTGATAATGATCTTGAAGTCAACCCGCTGAAAGCAAAGCAGCTTACCAACATTCGTGCTTCAGGTAAAGACGAGGCGATTCGCTTAACACCACCGAAAATCCTCACGCTTGAGCAAGCGATTGCCTATATTGAGGAAGACGAGTTGGTAGAAGTAACGCCTGCGTGCATTCGTCTCCGCAAGCGTCATCTTGATCCGAATGAGCGTAAACGGGCGACAAAAACAAAATCTGACTAAAAAAACCCCACCCTCAGGTTTTAAAATGCGTCTATTTCGCGCTTAAATCGTCACCAGGTAGCCTTTGAGAATTTTTAGCTAGCATGGTAGGCGAAAATTTTTATAGGGTGTCTGGTGCTAATCCTGCGACGTTTTTTATCGTTCATAAAAATGAGTTCCTGATGCAACGCAATTTCATCCTCATTTCTGCGGCGAATGACAAGTATGTACCGTATTTGTCAGCAACCTTGGCATCGCTCCAGCCAATTATAATGCTCTATGACGTTGGGATTTACGACTTAGGCTTGTCGGAAAGTAGCAAAAACGCGCTGTCTGCCCTGTGTGACGGGCGCGTCACCTTTGTTGACCCGCAGTGGTGTCGCCCTGTGCCGAACCAAGACTCTTTGCCTTCCTACAAAAAAGTGTTCCTTGCCAAAGCCTTTATTCCCGATTTTTTCCCAAGTTATCAGGGCTATGTGTGGATTGATGCGGATATGTGGTTTCCGCAACCCTCCGCTATCGAAGACTACATCGCAGCAAGCGAAAAAACGGGTTTTGCGGTGAGCTATGAGTGCCACCCCAGCTATGAAACCATTCTTAAATATCGTACCCTATCAGTGTTCGGCAAAACCTTTATAAAGGGAACGAAATCTTATAAATTCAACAAGATACAGCGATATTTCGGGCTTGCCGCTGCTATAAAATGGGGGCTAACCCCCGTGATGAACTCAGGGATTTTCTGCATTCGCCATGATTCAGCCGCATGGAAGCACTGGCAACACAAAATTCTAACCGCCGATCTCTCCAAAGAAGGCAACCGCACACAAATTTGCGACCAAACCTGCCTTGATATTGGCACGAAAGAGGCAGACTTGCTGCCGACACCCATGCCTGCCACGCATAATTGGTGTGTGGAGCTTGCACGCCCCCTATTATGCAGCGAAACCAAAGCGTTACTAGACCCCATGTTTCCCCATTTGCCTATCAAAGTGGTGCATTTGCTGGGCGATTCGATGACGCAATCGTATCCGATCCAAAAAACGGATGGAACAACGATTGAGACAAAACTAACAGCAGAGGCAATTCATGCCCTCTAACATGCTGATTATCGGCCTGATGAGCGGCACTTCTGCGGACGGCATTGATGCTGCCTTATTGCACACCGATGGCGTTGATTTCGCGGAACGTTTAGGGGGCGTTACAATCCCCTATTCTGCTGATTTTTCAGCACAATTGTTGCAGACTGCACAAACACATATCGCTGATGAAGCGTTAGTAAGAGAACTTACCAAACGCCATGCAGTAGCCGTTACCGCCTTGTTACAGCAAACGGGCTATACGGCTCAAAACATTGATTACCTTGGGTTTCATGGACACACGATTGACCATGCGCCTCAAGAACGCCGCACGGTGCAAATCGGCGATGCGGGGTTATTAGCGCGTCTCACAGGCATTAATGTTGTCTATGATTTTCGCAAAGACGATGTCGCAGCAGGCGGGCAAGGCGCCCCCCTTGTGCCGCTATATCACCAAGCCGTTGCAAAAAACTGGCAAAAACCCGTTGTGTTGATCAATATTGGCGGCGTTGCGAATGTGACGTATATTGATGAGGATAGACTGCTAGCGTTTGATACAGGGGTGGGCAACGCCCTATTAAATGACTGGATGCAGCAAAAAACGAGGCAGTCTTTTGATAATAAAGGAAAAAATGCAAGAGCAGGACGGGTTGATGAAGCAATTATTACGTCTTTGCTCCAGCATGCTTTTTTTACTCAACAGCCGCCAAAATCTTTAGATAGAAACGCGTTCAGCCTTGAGTCTGTGAAAAATCTATCTCTTGAAGACGGGGCAGCCACCCTCACGCACTTTACCGCAAAATCCATTGCACTATCGAAACAATTTTTCCCCAAAGAACCTGTGCAATGGGTTGCTGTCGGCGGCGGCAGGCATAATCATTTTTTACTCGAAACCCTGCAACAGGCAGTTGCCGCCCCTGTGGTGACGGGTGAAAGTGTAGGGCTGCACAGTGATTTTGTGGAGGCGGAAGCCTTTGCGTACCTTGCCGCTCGCAGCGTAAAAGGCTTGGCGTTAAGCCTGCCCACCACAACGGGTGTGCCCACACCACTAACGGGCGGGAAAATTGTGCGTGTCGATAATTTGTAAAATCGAGTCGCCAAATTGTTTTGATTCCGAAACGTTTCCTAAAGATGTAGGAATTTCAGTTAAACCTAAGTCAGCAATGCTTGATCTACCTTCGTTTCCAAGGATTTTCGGTGCGGTGAACCAATACCACCTGTCGATTAAATTATCTTGATGGAGGCTGCTGATAACCGCAGCCCCCCCTTCTACTAAAAGCCTTGTAATGCCTATTTTCCCTAGCTCTTCGAGCAGAACGCGCAATGGCAGCTGATTCTTTTCAGAAAGGGGTAACACAATCGGCAAAACGTTTCTTTTTCGAAATGATTTAGGGGGATAGGTGTTCGCCCCTACCACGCAATAGGTAGGCTGTGTGCCATCAAAAACGTTGTATGTTTCGGGAATTGTCAATGCTTTATCCAACACCACCCGTATGGGCGAAAATTTTTCTAAGCCTTGGAGGCGGCAATTTAGGCGCGGATTATCCGCCAAAACGGTATTTGTGCCCACCAAAATAGCATCGTATTCAGCGCGCAGTTTATGACCAAAAGCGCGTGCCACAGGGCTTGTTATCCATTGACTCACGCCGTTACTAAGGGCAATTTTGCCATCCAGCGAGCTTGCCACTTTTACCGCCACCAACGGCATCCCTGTTTGTATCCGCTTGAAAAATCCTGCATTTAACGCAAGAGCCTCTTTTTCTAACACCCCTTCTGTGACCACAATGCCTGCTTGTTTGAGCATCGCAATGCCGCGCCCCGCAACGCGCTCATCCACATCACCTGCTGCTACAACCACCCGCATGACACCCGCTTTTATCAAGGCTTCTGCACAGGGCGGCGTTTTGCCATGATGGGCACACGGCTCTAATGTCACATACGCGGTTGCGCCGAAAGCGTTACCTCCCGCCTGTTTCAGGGCTTCTGTTTCAGCGTGTGGTCTCCCTGACGGTTGCGTCCACCCCCGCCCTATAATTTTTCCCTCTTTAATAATAACGCAGCCTACGGCAGGATTAGGAAAAGTATTGCCAAGCCCGCGTTTTGCAAGGCTTAGGGCATGGTGCATGAACGCGGTAGCATCACTCATTTCTGGTCTAACGTCCCTAAGAAATCTTCAAAATCTTGCGCCTCGCGGAAATTGCGATAGACAGAGGCAAAGCGCACAAACCCCACCTTATCAAGCGGCGCGAGCGTTTCCATAATAATCTCGCCAATTTTTTGCGATTTAATATCGCTATCGCCCAAGCTCTCTAACTGGCGCACAATTCCACTCGTGATTTTCTCAATCCGCTCACTGTCAAATGGGCGTTTTCTTAAGGCAATCGCCAAGGAACGTTTGATTTTCTCGCGATTAAACGGCTCGCGCTTGCTATTGGTTTTCAGCACGAATAACTCGCGCAATTCAATACGTTCAAAAGTAGTAAACCGCCCGCCACATTCCGAGCAAAATCGCCTGCGCCGAATGCTCGTGCCATCATCAGACGGGCGCGAGTCTTTTACCTGTGTTTCCAAAAAGCCGCAAAAAGGACATTTCATTATTCACCTACATATCTGACAAGGTGTTGCGGTACATCCATGGAAATATGAAAAATAGCGAGAATAGAAAGCTTACCATCTATTGTTTTCTTAAAGAAAATCAGGTGTTTTTCGTAGCGGCTACGATAAATTATTGTTTTTCCATGTATAAGATGGGACTGCCAAGGTAGTTTTTTAAGGCTGAGTTTCTCGCAGTGCAACAATAAGCCGTTAGTATATTTTTCTGCCTGCCTTACCCCCCATGTCTCTTTTGTATAATCCCAAATAGATTCAATTTGTCGTTTTGCAGCCGCTTCAAGAAAAAACCGCTTCATCTTTTTCTTAGCTCTGCCATGAGTTCTTCTGCTGTCACTTCGATATACTCACTCTCATCCGCTTCTAAAGCAGGTCTTAATTTTTCCAACAGCCATTCTCGCGCTTCTTGTCTGCCGCGCATGTCTTCTTCCACCAAACGCTTTAAATACGCCTCTACATCGTCGATACTTTCGGCTTGACCAAGTACAAACGCAGATAATTCAGGCGAAATATTTAAACTGTGTGGCGAAGACATAGAAAACCCTTGCAAGTAAATATAGGTATATCTTGCCTTATTACATGGTTTTTGTCAATTTTTGGTTGAGACTAGCTATAAATCGGAAACTTCTTACACAGCTCTTTCACTTTTACGTTTACAGCTGCTTCAACGGCTGCATTCCCTGCTTCGCCATTTGCGCTAAGGCCTTCCAGCACATCGACAATGAGGTTGCCAATGAGGCGGAATTCCGCAACACCAAACCCCCGTGTTGTGCCAGCGGGTGTGCCAAGGCGGATACCTGAGGTAATCGCGGGTTTTTCAGGGTCAAACGGAATCGCGTTTTTATTACAAGTTATCCCTGCGCGTTCCAAGCTATCCGCGCCTGTTTTGCCTGTTACCTTTTTGGGGCGGAGGTCAACCAATACAAGGTGGCTATCAGTCCCGCCTGAGTAAATCGCCAAACCACGCTCAACCAGCACGCTGCCTAAGGCTTGTGCGTTCGCAACAACCGCTTTTGCGTACTCTTTGAAACTCGGTTGCAATGCTTCGCCAAACGCCACGGCTTTGCCTGCAATGACATGCATGAGGGGCCCGCCTTGCAGACCTGGGAAAACGGCAGAGTTGATTTTTTTACCTAAGTCTTCATCGTTCGACAAAATCATCCCGCCACGAGGCCCCCGCAAGGTTTTATGCGTTGTTGTGGTTACAACATGGGCGTGTGGCAACGGGCTGGGGTACACACCACCTGCCACAAGTCCCGCAAAATGCGCCATGTCCACCATGAAAAACGCGCCGACTTTATCGGCAATGGCACGAAATCGCGCAAAATCAATCACACGGGAATAAGCTGAACCACCCGCGATAATAAGCTTCGGGTTATGCTCAACGGCTAATTTTTCAACGGCATCATAGTCAATCAACCCATTATCTTCGCGCACGCCATATTGAACCGCATTAAACCACTTGCCTGACTGGCTGGGTGCCGCACCATGCGTTAAGTGCCCACCTGCCGCCAAAGACATGCCTAAAATGGTATCGTTTGGCTTAATGAGGGTGAGGAAAACAGCTTGGTTGGCTTGTGCGCCTGAATGTGGTTGAACGTTCGCAAAGGCACAATTAAACAGCTTTTTTGCGCGCTCAATCGCGAGTTCCTCGGCAATATCAACATATTCACAGCCGCCATAGTAGCGTTTGTGCGGGTAGCCTTCTGCGTATTTGTTGGTCAACACAGAGCCTTGCGCTTCAATAACCGCTTTAGAAACAATGTTTTCTGAGGCAATCAGCTCAATTTGCTCTTGCTGGCGTTGCAATTCAAGGGTGATGGAATTGAGCACGGCTGGGTCGCGCTGCGCCAAGGTGCCGTGGAAAAAATCAGTAGTATTTTGAGCAGGATTTGCAGCAACAGCAGACATTATTTAACAACCTTTCAATTTTTCAATACGACGTTCGTGACGTTCTCCTCCTACAAAAACAGTGCCAAGGAACACCTCTACACAATCTTTTGCGGTTTCTTCGCCTATTAATCGCGCGCCCATCACTAGCACATTTGCATCATTATGCAAGCGTGACAATTTTGCCGAAATATTATCGTGACACAGAGCCGCCCGAATATGAGGGAACCGATTCGCGGCAATGCTCATGCCAATGCCAGAGCCACACAGCAGAATGCCTTGTGTTGCCTCGGTAGGGATTTTTTCGCATAAAGCGGTGGCAATATCGGGATAATCCACTGATTCTGCAGAATATGCGCCCACATCCACCACCGTATAGCCCGATGCCATCAGATGTGCTTTGAGGATTTCTTTTAAGGCGAAAGCGGCGTGATCTGCGCCAATGAGGAGTGTTTTCATTGTAAAATACTACTCTATCTATAACGCTCTTGCAAGTAGAGCATTGACGAATGATTTTCTCGCCGCTAACGTCACAAAAACTTAACGTAAGCTAGAGCACGCATGGATTATTTCTTCCAACAACTCATCAACGGCATCACGTTAGGCGCGATTTACGGGCTTATCGCGCTGGGCTATACGATGGTGTATGGGATTGTCGGCATGATTAATTTTGCCCATGGCGAGATTTATATGATCGCCGCATTTATTGGCTTTTTAGCGTTTTTGTTGCTGGCAAGCCTTGGCGTGACGTCGGTTATTGTAACGCTGATTCTCGTTTTGGTTATCAGTATGGTGTTTACGAGTGTGTATGGTTTTGCCGTGGAACGCGTGGCGTATCGCCCGTTACGCAATGCCCCGAAGCTCGCGCCGCTGATTTCCGCGATTGGCATGTCGATTTTCCTGCAAAACTATGTGCAACTGACGCAAGGGGCGCGGGTCAAATCCCTCCCGCCTGTGTTCACACAAAATTTTCACCTCACCGATTCGTTGACCATTAGCACCGTGCAACTGCTGATTTTAGGCAGCACTGCCTTGTTATTGCTCGGTTTCAGCTACTTGATTAATAAAACGCCGTTAGGGCGCGCACAACGCGCCTGTGAGCAAGACCGAAAAATGGCGGCGTTAGTGGGTGTTGACGTAGATAAAACCATTTCACTCACCTTTGTGCTCGGCGCAGCTTTGGCGGCGGTGGCGGGCGTGATGGTGATTCTCTATTACGGCGTGCTTGATTTTTATATGGGGTTCCTCGCGGGCATGAAAGCGTTTGTGGCAGCGGTGTTGGGCGGTATTGGCTCCTTATCAGGCGCAATGCTGGGCGGCTTGCTCATTGGGCTCATTGAATCGTTTTGGGCGGCCTACATGGGCGGTGACTATAAGAATGTCGCGGTATTTGCTGTGTTAATGCTAGTGTTGGTGGTGCGCCCGAACGGACTTTTGGGGCGAAAACAGGTGGAGAAGGTGTAGCATGAACAAAAACTTCCTTACTTTCTTACCCCCTGTATTCCTTACTCTCTTACTTTCCTTACCGCTTCTAGGGTTTTTTGCCCAAGAAAACAGCAAGGATATTCTACTGTTACAACGTTGGGACTGGGTTTTATACGCAACAGCGGCGGTTTTCTTGGCGAACAGCGTGCTCATCGTCCTTAAAAAATACCCCCTCCCCTCTTTCGCCATTTCGCCGCCCGCCAAAAATTTAAACGCCTTGAAAGCCCTGTTATTCCTTGGCTTATTGGCATTACCTTTCCTGAGCAGCCGCAGCACGATTGATCTTGCAACATTGGTGCTGCTCTATATTTGCCTCGCATGGGGGCTGAATATCACCATGGGATTGGCAGGTTTGTTGGATTTGGGCTATGTCGCGTTTTATGCGATTGGTGCGTACACAACCGCGATTCTCTCGCATTACTACGGATTATCGTTTTGGCAATGTGTGCCGCTTTCTGGGTTGGTTGCAGCGATTTTCGCGCTTGTCATTGGCATGCCCATTTTGCGCGTTCAGGGGGATTATTTGGCGATTGTCGCACTGGGATTCGCAGAAATTGTGCGGATTGTGGCGACAAATTGGCAATCGCTGACAGGGGGGCCTAATGGCATGAGCGGGATGCCCCGCCCCACGTTTTTCGGCTTAGAATTCGGACGCACCAGCAGCAGCGGTTTGCCTACCTTTCAGGATTTTTTTCACATTCCGTTTAATTCTGAACACCGATTAATATTTTTATTTTACTGCATTTTGGGGCTGGCAATTATTATTTATGTCGTCTCAAAACGCTTGCGCTGTTTGCCTTTGGGGCGGGCATGGGAAGCCATGCGGGAGGATGAAATTGCGTGTCGGGCACTCGGCATCAATTTGCCACGGATTAAACTCTCTGCCTATAGCATTGGCGCAGGGATTGCAGGACTTGTCGGTGCATTTTTCGCTACAAAACAAGGGTTTGTAAGCCCTGAAAGTTTTACCTTTAATGAAACAGCAATGATTGTGGCAATGGTGGTGTTAGGCGGCATGGGCAGTTTATGGGGTATTTGCATCGCGGCGACATTCCTCGTGCTTCTGCCTGAATTAGCAAGAGGTTTAGCGGATTATCGCATGTTGTTATTCGGACTTGCCATGATTCTAGTGATGCGTTTTAAACCAAACGGACTCATTTCTGTGCGTCAACCCACTGTAAAAATGAGCTAAAATCATGCGGACACCCCTGTTAGACGTAACAGACCTCACCATGCAATTCGGCGGCTTAACAGCAGTTGACGGCGTTTCTTTCACTGCGCATCAAGGCGAAATCACCGCGATTATTGGCCCCAACGGCGCAGGCAAAACCACGCTGTTTAATTGCCTGACAGGGTTTTACAAACCCACACAAGGCACTTTACTATTACATACTGCTGACAAATCAATACGCCTCGATACTCTGCCGCGCAGCCACATCGCCGCCAAAGCAAAGATCGCACGGACTTTTCAGAATATTCGCCTGTTTACAGGCATGACGGTGTTAGAAAACCTGCTGGTCGCGCAGCACAACGCCCTGATGCGCGCCTCAGGGTTTTGCATCGCGGGGCTGTTAGGCTTGCCACGCTATAGAAAAGCCGAACAACACGCCCTTGAGAAAGCCCGCTACTGGCTCCATAAAATTGATTTGACAGATAAAGCAGACTGGGAAGCAGGCAATTTGCCTTATGGCGATCAACGTCGCTTGGAAATTGCCCGCGCGATGTGTATGGAGCCTGTCTTGTTGTGCCTTGATGAACCCGCAGCGGGTTTAAACCCCAAAGAATCAGCAGATCTTAACACCTTATTGCAAGATATTTGCAACACCGAGAAAACCTCTTTGTTGCTGATTGAGCACGATATGAGCGTGGTGATGAATATCTCGCACCATATTATTGTGTTGGAATATGGGCGGCGGATTGCCGATGGCACGCCGCAAGAGATTAAAAATAATGCAGATGTTATAAGAGCGTATTTGGGGGAAGAGAGTGCTTAATATTTCTCACATCTCCACCTTTTATGGCGCGATTCAAGCGTTGGACAACATCAGTTTAAACGCCGAAAAGGGCGAAATCGTGACGCTGATTGGCGCAAATGGGGCAGGAAAAACTACGTTGCTTTCAACACTGTGTGGCAATCCCCGCGCAAAATCAGGGACGATTACTTTTAACGGGCAGGACATTACAGCGTTACCAACCAACCAAATTGTGCGCCTCGGACTTGCCCATGCTCCTGAAGGACGGCGGATTTTCCCGCGTATGACTATCTTTGAGAACCTGCAAATGGGCGCACTTGTTGCCGATAAAAAACACTTTGCCGCCGATTTAGAGTATGTTTTCACCCTATTTCCCCGCCTCAAAGAGCGGATTGCGCAAAAAGGCGGCACCCTTTCAGGCGGAGAACAACAAATGTTGGCGATAGGACGTGCGCTGATGGCACGTCCGCAACTTCTCTTGCTGGATGAACCCTCGCTCGGGCTTGCCCCCTTGATTGTGAAGAAAATTTTCCACGTTCTTAAAGAAATCAATCAACAACAAGGCATGACGATTTTACTGGTAGAACAAAATGCACATCACGCTTTGTCGCTTGCCCATCGCGGTTATGTGCTGGTGAATGGTCGTATTACGCTAACAGGAACGGGAAAAGAGCTGTTGCAAAGCGATGAGGTTAAGGCAGCCTATTTAGAAGGGGCTGCATGATGGCTTTACCCCCTGATATGCTTGCCTCCCGCGTGTTATTTCGCGATGCATGGCTGCTGATTATTGATAAACCTGCGGGATTACCTGTGCACGGCGGCTCAGGGGGCGGAGATAATCTCGAAAATTACTTTGAGGCGTTGCGCTTTGGTCTGCCGCGCTTGCCATCGTTAGCGCACCGTTTAGATCGCGACACAAGCGGCTGTCTTGCTTTAGGACGGCACAAACAATCCTTAAAAGCGTTAGGCAATCTGTTTGCAGCGGGCAAAATTCATAAAACCTATTGGGCAGTGACGGATGGCATTCCTGAAAAAAAACAGGGGCGCATTAACCTCCCCCTTGCCAAGCAAACGACCAAAAAAAATCGCTGGTGGATGAAGGTGGATGAGGCAGGGGTTACCGCTATTACAGATTATAAAGTGCTGGGCACGTTTGAGAATACGGCGTGGATTGAGTTTACACCACGCACAGGACGCACCCATCAAATCCGCGTGCATGGAGCGGCAATAGGGTGTCCGTTGGTGGGTGATCCTGTGTATAACCCTGCAACCACGTCTAGTTGCCTGCATCTTCACGCCCGCACACTCACCATTCCGCTCTATCCGCAAAAAGAGGCAATTCGCGCTGAAGCACCGCCACCCGCGCATCTTTTGCCTGCCTTAACAAAATGTGGATTTTTATAGTAGCAGGTGTTGACAAAGAGATGCAAGGCAGGCTATACACTCGTCCTTAACATAAAAGGGAATCCCATGTTTGCAGTTATAAAAACAGGCGGAAAGCAGTTTAAAATCGCTAAAGGTGACGTACTGGAGATTGAAAAAATCGAGGGCGCTGCAGGCGAAACCGTGACATTTACAGAGGTTCTTGCAACAGGTGAATCTGGCAAGTTAGCACAAATCGGCACGCCCTTTATCGAAGGCGCAACCGTTACCGCAGAACTTTTGGAACAGACAAAAGACGATAAAGTTATTATTTTCAAAAAGAAGCGTCGTCATAATTATCGTCGCAGAAATGGTCATCGCCAGCCGATTACCATTGTGCGGATTACCGATATTTTGATTAAAGGCGCGAAAAAAGCTGATGCGAGTGAAGCAGCAGCGAAAAAAGCAAAAATTGCAGAGGAATAAACACAATGGCTCATAAGAAAGCGGGCGGTAGCTCACGGAACGGACGGGACTCAGCAGGTCGTCGTTTGGGTGTAAAAAAATACGGCGGCGAAGAAGTGCTTGCGGGCAATATTCTCGTGCGTCAACGCGGCACGCAGTTCTTTGCAGGACTGAATGTTGGCATGGGTCGTGATCACACCCTGTTTGCAAAAGCAGACGGCGTTGTTGCGTTCAAAACCAAAGCGCAAAACAGAACATATGTTTCTATTTTAGATGCGTAATAACGTGCTTAATGAAAAATAAAAGGGGGAGCTTTCGCTCCCCTTTTTTTATAGTCATTCCACTTTAAAATTCCCCCTGTCTGCAAACTTCCCTTAGCGTCAATTCCGACTAACTTTTCTATTTGCCCTAACGGGCTTTAGAAAGGAAGTCTCATTGGTTTGCGGTAAAAAAAGCAGTGCTTTTTTCTTCCTCACTATGTACGAAGAAGTACACTTCGCGCCGCTGCAGTTGTTTTCGGCTATGGGTAATTTTAAATTGAAACGACTATATATGCCCGCTTTATTTGGCTGGGCGAGGAATCACTGAAATCGTCACCGTATTCTTTAACATCTCAGGCAGCAATACCTTGCCTTCTGCCACAACAAAATCTGCAGGACCACTCAACTTATCTTTCACTATGGCTGCTTTGCCATTTCGCAAATCAACCTTTAATAGCCGGCCTTTTTCTGGCGCAAAGGCAAACCAGTCACTTACAAGTGCCTCATTCGGGTTCAGCATGGCGATGCCATCCAAGTGTCCTTTGAGTTTGCCGACGCGTACTTGCTTGAGCACCTGATTGTCTTTGTCTAGGATGATTTTAAACAATTGCCCCGAAGGCTTGCCATCCCCAAACCCTACCACATAGAGGGTCTTGCGCAAAAAGTCATAAACCAGACCATTCGCCCCCACCACAGGTGCTTTCAGTTTTAATTCTGTAAAACTTGGCTTTTCGCCCAGCCGTACAATAAAAATTTTACTGAGATCGGTTGACGTGACGGCGAGTGTTTTGTCATCAAGAACGGCAATATCATTCAGGAACGTGGTTTTTGTGCTAGAAAAATCAAGGTCGAGGGTTTTTTGTTTGCTAGCAATATCAAACGCGAGCAGTCTATCAATATCCGTCACATAGAGGGTTTTACCCTGTAAAACCATGCCTTTCGGCGCATTCAAACCACTTAAAAATTGCTCTTCAAACATTACGCCGTTTGGCTCTAGCTTGGCGATATACCCATCGCCATCTTTTACAGACGGTTCAACTTTTGCACCCAAATTAGAAACAAACAGAAATTCCCCGCTATTCACCACGCTCTCAGGCGCACGGAGGCTACCTTCAGCGGCAAGCGCATTTGCTGCACATCCCAATAACATCGCACATGAAATGGCAGAAAAACGGCGCATAGACTTTCCTTTATGTATTTATTTTGTGGTATTCTTTGCCGATTTTTGGCACACCTGCAACATGAAATTTCTTGATGAAGCAAAAGTGTTTATAAAAAGCGGGGATGGCGGCGCAGGCTGCGTCAGTTTCCACCGCGAAAAGTTTATTGAATACGGCGGGCCTGATGGTGGCAACGGCGGGCGTGGCGGGGATGTGATTATTCGTGCCGCCAATAACCTCAACACCCTGATTGACTATCGCTATAAGCAGCATTTTAAGGCGCAAAAGGGGATGCACGGCATGGGGCGCGAACGCTCTGGCGCGGATGGCAACGATATTGTCATGCTTGTGCCTGTTGGCACACAGGTGTTGAGTGAGGATCAAGACCTATTGCTGGCGGATTTTACCCAAGAGGGGCAGGAAATACGGCTACTCAAAGGCGGACGCGGCGGCATGGGCAATGCGCATTTTAAATCCTCGCGTAATCAAGCCCCCCGCTATGCCCAACCAGGGGAAACGGGTGAAGAGCAATGGATTTGGCTGCGCTTGAAGTTGATTGCCGATGTAGGTCTGTTAGGGCTACCCAATGCAGGAAAATCAACCTTTCTGTCTGTTGTAACCCAAGCAAAACCCAAAATTGGCGATTATCCATTTACCACGCTCTATCCTAACTTAGGCGTGGCAAAAGTGAATGAACACTCATTTGTTATTGCCGACATCCCGGGACTCATTGAAGGTGCCCACGAAGGACACGGTTTAGGCGATAAGTTTTTAGGGCATGTGGAGCGATGCAGCGTGTTGTTGCACCTTGTGGATGCCACGGGCGAAGATGTGGCAGCCAGCTATAAAACCATTCGCCATGAGGTGCAGGAATACAACCTTGATTTAGCGGATCGTTTGGAAATTATCGCACTCACTAAAATTGACGCAGTGGACAAAGCAGACCTAACCAAAAAACAGAAAAAACTGGCAAAAGTCAGCGGCAAAGACGTGCTATTGCTGTCCAGCGTTGCCCATCAGGGCTTACAAGAAATTTTGTATGTGTTGGGGGGCATTGTCGCGGAGAGCCGCGCAAAAACTCCTGTTGAGGCAGACAATGACACTCTCTAAGGCAAAACGGATTGTACTGAAAATTGGCTCTGCCTTATTGGTTGATGCCGCAACACGCCGCATCCGCGAGGAGTGGCTGGCAAGTGTGGCGGCAGACATCGCCGATTGCCGCAAACAGGGGCAAGAAATTATCGTTGTCACCTCAGGCGCAGTGGCAGTAGGGTTGACGCATTTAGGACTCGTGAAATCCCCCAGTCTGAAGTTGGAAGAAAAACAAGCCGCTGCCGCCACGGGGCAAATTCGCCTTGCCCATGCCTACCAAGAAAAATTGAGTGAACACTCACTCACAGTCGCGCAACTGTTGCTCACCCTTGATGATACAGAAGAACGGCAGCGGCATTTAAACGCCCGTCGCACCTTAGAAACGCTGTTACGTTTGGGCGCAATTCCCCTCATTAATGAAAATGATACTGTCGCCACCGCCGAAATTCGTTTTGGTGATAATGACCGCCTTGCAGCGAGAGTTGCCCAGATGTGCGGGGCGGATACACTGATTCTTTTTTCGGATATTGATGGATTGTATACGGCTGACCCCCGCGATAATCCTAACGCCGAGCACCTCCCCGTTGTTGACAAAATTGATGCCCATATTGAAAAAATGGCGGGCAAAGCCCCTGTGGGCTTCAGTAGCGGCGGGATGGTCACCAAACTGATTGCCGCGCAAATTGCCACCAACGCAGGATGCCAAATGCTGATTGCTAATGGGCGGGCAAACCATCCGCTGCAACGATTGCTTGAGGGCGAACGACACACGTTGTTTTTGGCAAATACCACGCCACTGTCGGCACGGAAAAAATGGCTGGCAAGTATGCTCGCGCAACAAGGGGCAGTTGTTATTGACGAAGGCGCAGAACACGCGTTAAATCAAGGCAAAAGCCTGCTCCCTGCGGGGATTCTGCGCATTGAAGGCACGTTTGAGCGGGGCGATGCTATTCACCTTAAAAATGCGGCGGGCAAACCGCTTGCTACAGGATTGGCGAGTTATCCGAGTGTGGAAATTACACAACTCTGTGGCAAACAAACGCGTGATATTGAAACAATCTTAGGCTATCATGGTGGTGATGAAATTGTGCATCGTGATGATTATGTCCTCTTGGAAAGATGAATGAACACTCACTCATTAAATATATCTGCGTATATTCAACAGCTTGGGCGTGACGCACAACAGGCATCCCGCACGCTTGCGCTCAGCACAACAGCACAAAAAAATGCTGCGTTAACCGCAACAATTACCGCGCTTCGCGAAAATGAGTCCGCCATTCTTGCCGCCAATACTGAAGACATGGCAACCGCCAAAACAAATGGCGCAACGGAAGCATTTTTAGATAGATTGCTCCTCACCCCCGCCAGAATTGAGGGGATGCGCAAAGGTTTACAGGAAATTATCGAACAGCCCGATCCTATTGGCGATGTGCTGGAAACATGGTCTCGCCCTAACGGCTTACACCTCCAACAAATCCGCGTGCCTTTGGGCGTGATTGGTATTATTTACGAATCACGCCCGAATGTGACGATTGATGCCGCCGCCCTCTGCCTGAAGTCAGGCAATGCCGCCATTTTGCGCTGTGGTTCGGAAAGTCTAAAAACGAGTGAACGCTTACTCAACTGTTTTCAGACAGGCTTAACCGCTGCAAATCTGCCCATTACAGCCGTGCAACTGGTGACAACAACAGATAGAGAGGCTGTTACCGCCATGCTGCAAGCGGTGGGACTCATTGATGTGATTATCCCCCGTGGTGGACGCGGGCTTGTGGAGCGTGTGCTCGACCACGCCAAAGTCCCTGTTATCAAGCACCTTGACGGCAATTGCCATGTCTATCTTGACGCACAAGCTGATGCAACCAAAGCCCTCAACGTCACACTGAATGCAAAACTAAGACGCATAGGCGTGTGTGGCGCTGCAGAAACGGTATTGATTCATCAAGACGTGCTGCATACCATAGGCAAAACCGTGCTCAACGCCTTGCTGAATAAAGGATGTGCGGTGCGGGGCGATGCCCTCACTCAAATGCTCGACAACCGCATTACCCCTGCCACTGAAATTGACTGGTCAACAGAATATCTCGATGCGATTATTGCTGCAAAAGTGGTGCAGTCGCCACAAGAGGCGATTGATCACATTAACTATTTTGGCTCGCATCATACAGATAGCATCATCACCGAAAACACCGCAACGGCGGACGCTTTCTTAAAAGCCGTGGACAGCGGGATTGTCATGGTCAATACCTCCACCCAATTTGCTGATGGTGGCGAGTTTGGTTTCGGCGCGGAAATCGGCATTTCTACCGATAAATTCCATGCACGCGGGCCTGTGGGCGCAAAGCACCTCACCTCCACCAAATATTGTGTGAAAAGTGATGGCGCAATCCGTGCGTAAATCGTGCCCCCCCATTCCTAACCTGTTGGGGGGGCGCCCCCTTAAACGCCGCATTGGCATTTTGGGCGGCTCGTTCAACCCTGCCCATGAGGGACACAGACATATTAGCCTTGTTGCCCTTAAAACCCTGAAACTAGATGAAGTGTGGTGGCTTGTATCCCCGCAAAATCCGCTCAAAGAGCACGCGCCTGCAACCCTTGAAAAACGCCTGATGCACGCCAATACGCTCAAAAAGCATCCCCGTATTCAGGTTGTGGCGTTTGAAGAATCTTTGCAAACAACCTACACCTACCAAACATTGCGCTACATACGCAAAATGTCGCCAAACACCCAGTTTGTCTGGCTGATGGGCATGGACAACCTCAACACTGTGCACTTTTGGCAACACTGGCAAGCCCTGTTTACGGAAAATTTCATTGCAATTCTCGCGCGTAAAGGGTATAGTAACCTTGTTGGTTGTAAAGCGAATATACGGTTTAAACGTTCACGCCGTTTTCATAGGGAGGCTTCTATTCTCACACAACAACAAAAACCCGCTTGGGTCATCATACCGTGCAAGAGGCATCCTGCATCTTCCACGGCCATTCGCGCCACGAAAAAAACGGAGGGCGCATGGTACTAACGCTTCAGCATCCTGACAGTTATACCACCCCGTCTCTTATAGAATTGGACAGCTTTGCTGTCTCCCCCTCTCCCCCCGACAAATCTTCCTATCCTGATGTCTCTGCCCTTGCTGCTGTGCTCAACGATGCAAAAGCGGAAGACGTTCTTATTATTGATGTTCGGGAAAAAACTAGCCTCACAGATTATTTTCTGATTGCCAGCGGCACATCACCGCGCCACCTCAATGCCCTCATGCATCGCGCCCTTGATTTTCTAAGCGAAGAACATGGTGTACAGGGCGTGGTAGAAGGAGTAGGCGATGCAACATGGATTGTGGTGGATGCAGGCGATATTATTGTGCATCTGTTTCACCCTGATGCGCGGCGGCTGTATGAGCTAGAGAAGGTCTGGGGGGATTAACTCTTGAGAATACGCACATTATACCTGAAGGTTCATGACCTTAAAGGTGCTTCTTTGTTCTGGGAAAATCTTCTACAAATCAAGCCGCACAAGTGCTTCGATACATGGCACGAGTTTCGATGCGAGAATATTAACCTCGGATTATTGCTGAATGATTTTGGCGATACGGTGCAAGGGTCTGGCTGCGTTCCTGTTTTTGAGTTTTCAGATGCAATACTATCATCGTACATTGAACGTGCTATAAATCTTGGCGCAACAATAGTTTTTGATGGCTTAATGGATGAAAATATACTTTCTATCGTGTTGCGCGATCCATTTGGCAATGAATTTGAACTGTCAAAATTTCACGACTAATAGGGACTACTCCCCCCCGCCTGCTTTGCCCACAGCACTGCTGCCGCCTTTACTATTATTAAAACGTCCCACATTGCCCACAAGCTGCTCTAGGAATGTCAACTTCTTGCCCGCACTCGGGGTTGATTTGCTGACAGGTTCAATATCGCGATAATCGCTTAAACCGCGCAACACAACCGCCTCCACCTTGTTTTGGGGATCAAAAGACAACGCCAACACGCGTTGCTCCGTAATCTCAGGCTTAAAGAACGCAATCGTCTCCGTGCGTTGTCCAATGTAAAACCAGATATTCGGATCAAATGTGCTGGTAGTCGACGGCTCGCCTAACAGCGTCACCACATCGGTTTTTGACTGTAAATCAGGTTGAATTTTTTTCACTGTTTGTAAGTCAACAAGATTACCATGAGTGCCAATAAGGGGGGCACAAGCGACCGTGCCAGTAATTAACAAAACCGTGACAACACGGCTTAAAATGGTGTATGTTTTTTTCATGATTTCATCTTTAAAGACTTTTTTTGGCTTTGCCAAGAGCAACGATGCAACCGCGCTTTATCAGGCGATTGTAATAGCCGCCCGTAATCCTACCCTTTACAGCCAATTTTCACTCAAAGACACCACCGAAACACGGTTTGAGCTGTTGACGTTGCATGTTTTTTTGGTGCTCCATGCCCTGCGTGATCGTCCTGAAACCGAAAAATTAAAACAACATCTTTTCAATACAATGGTCAGTGATTTAGATGAAAATCTGCGTGAAATGGGTGTTGGCGACATGTCTATCGGCAAAAAAGTCAAAGGCTTAGCAGAAATTTTCTATGGTCGCGTGAAGCAGTATAAAGAAGCATTAGAAAATAACACGTTAGAAGAAGAATTATTTAAGGTGTTTGGCGTGGCGAATTTGGCGGAGTATACGATAGCAAGACTCGCCCGTTTAGAATCTGCGGATACACCCACCCTTCCCGCCATTCTCTTGAACACACAATTATCGTAGCTACAATAATTATTGCGTGTAGAAAGAAAATAGTATACAGTAATAAAAATATCGTTTGACGCAGCGAAACGCGAAAAAACACTCCAAGAACGCGGTGTGGATTTCAACGATGCGCAAACGGTGTTTGCGGGTAAGTTGTATGAAATTGAAGACATAAGGCGTGACTATGGCGAGCAACGCATTATGTGTTTTGGAATGCTCCACAAGCGCATGGTTGTCGTGGGATATGTGCAGCGCGGAAACACTCGCCATATTTTTTCGATGAGGAAAGCCAATGCTAAAGAACAGCAACGATACACCACTCTCTTACGGTAGCGATTTTGCGAAAATGGATGCGCATGTCATCCAACCAGAAGAATATGACGAGCTTCCCGAATGGACAGACGAAATGTTCGCAACCGCCGATCTCTATCACGGCGAAAAACTCATTCGCCGTGGTCGTCCTGTGTCTGCAAGCAAAAAAATCCTCACAACACTGCGCCTTGATACAGATGTTGTTGAGCGATTCCGTGCCACGGGGAAAGGCTGGCAATCGCGCATTAATGAGGCATTAAAGCACGCACAGATTCCCGCCGAATAAACGTCTTTTTGAAAACATTTTCCATCACAGTAAAAACCTCTTCTAAAGAGGCATCCACACCTAAGGCATGAAGCGAGGTAACCCCAAATTCTTTAATGCCACACGGCACAATTCCTTGAAAATGCTGTAGATCGGGGTTGACGTTCAGCGATACACCGTGAAACGTTACCCAGCGCCTGAGGCGCACACCGATTGCCGCAATTTTTTCCTCAACCCCGTCAGGGGTTTCAACCCAGATACCCACACGTCCTGCCCTGCGCTCTCCCTTTACATCAAAGGCGGCAAGTGTATCTATAAGCCATTGTTCTAACGTACAAATATACCAGCGCACGTCTTGTTGATACCGATGCAAGTCCAGCATCACATAGCCAACAGCTTGACCGATGCCATGATAGGTATATTCGCCGCCCCTGCCCGTCTGATACACAGGAAACCCTTGGGAATTTAGTAAATCGGTGGATTTTGCACTCGTTCCTGCAGTATAAAGCGGCGGATGCTGCAACAACCACAACATCTCTTCTGCTGTTTTTCGGATGATACCCTCAACCTGCTGTTCCATGAACGCAAGCGCGTCGGGGTAAGATATAGGGGCTATAGTCTTCTTAAAAAACACCGCTAATCCTGTGTGCCGCCCACAAACTTTTCCAGCCAATGAATATCATAACTCCCATCCACAACCCCTTGTGCATCAAGCAATCGCTGGTGCAAGGGAATGTTGGTGTGAATGCCAGAAATGCCATATTCATCCAGCGCACGCTTCGCACGGGCAATACATTCCGCACGGGTATCCGCATAGACAATCAGCTTGGCAATGAGGCTATCGTAGTGGGACGGCACCGTATAGTCTGCAAACACGGCAGAATCAACGCGCACACCGGGGCCTCCGGGGGGATGATATTGCGTGATTTTTCCGGGAGACGGAAAGAACGTTTCGGGATGCTCCGCATTAATGCGGCACTCAATGGCATGTCCTTTAAACACAATATCTTGCTGGCGAATGGTGAGTGCCTCGCTTGCCGCAACGCGAATTTGCTGCTGCACCAAATCTATTCCTGAAATTAGCTCAGACACAGGATGTTCCACCTGCAACCGCGTATTCATCTCAATGAAATAAAATTTGCCGTCTTCCCACAAGAATTCAAACGTCCCTGCGCTGTAATAGCCAATTTTTTTCGCGGCTTCCACGGCAAGCGTGCCGATAAACTCGCGGTCTTTGGCAGAGAGTGCAGGAGAAGGGGCTTCTTCCAACACTTTTTGGTGACGACGCTGCAGCGAGCAGTCGCGCTCCCCTAAGTGAATACAGTTGCCATGTTGATCGCCCAGAATCTGAATTTCAATGTGCCGAGGGTGTGCAAGATATTTCTCTAAATACACCTCAGGATTACCGAAATGCGCCTGTGCTTCGCTCCGCGCCATATCAAACGCTTCGGTCAACTCATCCGCGCTGTTGGCAACCTTCATGCCTTTGCCGCCGCCACCGCCTGTGGCTTTCACCAACACAGGATAGCCAATCTCTGCTGCAACCTTCAACGCCTCTTCCGCACTTGATAAGCTGCCCTCAGATCCGGGAACAACGGGAATCCCTGCCGTAATCATCGCTTGTTTCGCCGTGATTTTATCCCCCATCACCCGCAAATGTTCTGCTGAAGGGCCAATAAAGGTAAAGCCATGCTCTTCCACCATCTCGGCAAAAGCAGCGTTTTCAGCCAGAAAACCAATACCGGGGTGAATCGCATCCGCCCCTGTGATGGTTGCAGCAGATAAAATCGCGTGCATATTAAGGTAGCTGTCTTTTGACTTTGGCGGGCCAATGCACACGCTCTCATCCGCCATAAAAACGGGCATAGAATCAGAATCGGCGGTGGAATGCACCACGACTGTCTCTATACCCATTTCTTTGCAGGCACGTTGAATACGGAGCGCAATTTCGCCACGATTGGCGATAAGGATTTTTTTGAACATGATGTTACTCGATTAACATCAGAACATCATTATATTCAACGGGCTGCGCGTCTTCGATAAGAATACGCTTCACCACCCCTGATTTCGGCGCAGGAATCGGGTTCATCACCTTCATCGCCTCAATAATCAACAGCGTTTGTCCTACTGATACGGTATCGCCCACTTGCACGAATTGAGGCGCACCGGGTTTGCCCGAAAGATACACATTGCCCACCATGGGGGAGACAACAGCATTCGGATGACTTGCCGTAATCTCAGATGGTGCTGCCACTACCGCAATAGGTGCCGCAGTACCAGAGGATGCATAAGCAACCGCTTCTGTCACCTGCTGCACTTTTGCCTTGGCAACGCGAATTTTGAAATCATCTTTTTCAATTTCAATTTCGGCTAAACCTGTTTCATCCAACAAACCTGCCAGTTGGCGGATGAGGTCACTATCAATGGTATTTTTGCTCATAACTATTTATTTTCTATTGATTATATTTTTTATTGCCTGCAACGCAAGCGTATACCCCTCTGCCCCCAGCCCACAAACAACCCCTGTTGCCGCAAGAGAAATGTATGAATGCGCTCGAAAATCCTCACGTTGAAAGACGTTGGAGAGATGCACTTCTATAATGGGTATGCGCAGCATTTTCAAGGCATCAAGTAACGCTATAGACGTATGCGTGTACGCCCCTGCATTGATAATAACCCCTTGTGCCCTATCCGCTGCTTCTTGCACCCACGAAACAAGCTCCCCTTCATGGTTTGATTGCCGAAATTCTATCGCCATTCCAAGGGATTGCGCGGTTTCACGGCACTGTTTTGCTATATCATCAAGCGTCACCGTGCCGTAAATCTCAGGCTCTCGTGACCCTAACCGATTAAGGTTAGGGCCATTAAGAATAAAAACCGTTGGCGTGATATTACTTGCCACCTGAACGCACTTTCTTGATTTTTTCTTGCAAGGTTGCCGCATCTGTTGCACCGGGGTAAAATTCATCCCCGATAATCATGGCAGGCGTTCCTTGAATTTTTAGTTGCGCCGCAAATGCAACATTTTCTTGGATGTGCTTTGCAATATCTTCACTTTCCGCAGTTTTCTTCACTTTTTCAACATCTAAACCAAGGCTCTTTGCCGTTTTTTCCAGTAATTCGGGTGTTATAGAGCCTTTAGCAGTCATCACAGCGGTATGAAACGCAAAGAACTTATCGGGCGCAAGGCGATTAACCGCTTGGGCAAATTTTGCAACCTCGTTTGAAGACTCGCTTAAAATCGGTAAATCAACAAAAACCCATTGCAGTTTTTTGTCTTCTTTTAGCACTTCTTGAATGACGGGCACCATATGACGGCAATAGCCACAATTATAATCGAAAAACTCAAACACCCGCACATCAGGATTTTTTGCTCCTGCCACCGCAATGTTCTTATCCTTTAGTAATTTTGCAGTCACCTCGCCAATCGCACCCGCACGCCCTGCATTTTCTTCCGCCATTTTCTTTTCTTGATACGCTTTTAGCGCGTCAATAATCACTTCGGGTTTATCTTTAAGTGTTTCTTCGACAAGCGCACGCACACGGGTTTCTTGGTCTTTGGTGAAAGCATCGGCCGCGATTGCAGCGGTTGACGATACTGTCAGCATTAGCGCGATTATCGCATTCCTTAAGAATATTTTTTTCATTGTGTCCTCGGGGTTATAAACAATCCTCATTTCTTGTACTGAAACTCTTCATCCTCGGCTAGTGCTTTTTTCAAGTCTTGCAAACGCTGATATTCAGGCGTGTTTTTCGTCAGCGTTTCAGCGGCACGACTTGTATACACCCGCAAACTTGAAATATCGCGCTGCCGATACGCCTTTTCTGCTAACGCCAGTGATGCCATCCCCTCCTTGCCCTGCCTCCCATACGCAATTCCCAGCCAATGCCAGCCCTCACTATTATCCGCCTCTAAACGCGTTGCTGTTTGTAAAAAAGGTGTGGCTGCTTTTGCTGTTTCTGGAGTATCATTTGTACTCAGCATCGCTTTGCCTAATAACAACGCTAATAACGGCTCGTTAGGCTTTGCCGTGTAAGCCTTTTTATAAAAAACAACCGCTTCTTCTGCGCGTCCAGCCTCTAAATACATCTGTCCGCGTAACTCATCAAAATAGGGATTTACAGGCACTTTTGTGGCTAAATTTGCCAGCATCGCATCCCCTGTTGGCAAGTCAGGCAGCCTGTAGGCAGCAATTGCCTTTGCATACAGCGTCGCAATATCATCCCCCTGTTCTTGCAATGTTTGTTGCGGCGATTGCAAGAACCCGCGAATTTTTCCACGCATGAGTGCATGACGCACGTCAAAATCTTTCGGCAACGGCACAGTTGAATACGGTGATTTTGCTACATGATGCTCTAAAAACTGAATACGCTCTGCAATAGCAGGGTGGGTTTGCAAATAGGGATTCGTTTTTTTACGCCACAAATTATCTTCTTCTAAAATCCGCATCATCTCGAGCATCCCCACACTCGACATTTTTAGCCTATCAAGTGCCGTCACTGCCGCTTGATCAGCCGCGTTTTCCTGCACCCGCGAATATTTAAGGATGCTGCGTTGCGTTAAGCCCGTTGATCCTGCAATCACCGCAATGCCCGCTTCAGGACTGCCACCCACTGCCGCTGCGGCACCTAAAACATATGACGCAATCATCGGGATAGAAAAACTACTCATCTGCTCATTAAAGCGCACCAAATGACCGCCCGACAAGTGCCCCACTTCATGGGCAAACACGCCGATAATCTGCCCCGCATTCTCGCTACGCACCAGCAATCCTGTGTGTACAAACAGGTTTTGCCCACTTGCAACAAAAGCGTTTAACGACGGATCGTTAACAAGATGCACCCTCACGGTGTCAGAATTTAAACCTGCATTTTTGAAAAACGGCGTAGCATATAGCGAGAGTGTTTCTTCAATTTCTGCATCACGTAATAAGGATATGCCGCGTTTTTCAGCGTGTGCAGGCAACACACTGAGAGCAAATAGAAAGAAACATACTATAAAACGCATTACAAATTTCTATTCCCTCCTTGCAAAAATTGCAACGACTGCGACGCATTCTGCGCATTACTTAATCCGAGCGTCTGCCCTGTCACAGAATTACCGCCGAATAAACCTTTAACCAAATCCGCTAATAACGGTGCGCCCACCGTGGTTGCTAAGTTCTGCCCATCAATGCCGCCTTTGCGCACCACGCTTGTGCCCGCTTGCGCAAGCGCACTAGCAAATAGCCCTTCTAAGCCACCTGCTGCTTTGCCCGCACTGCTTAAGCTGCGTAATTGCGCAGTGAGGATTTTTTCCAAGGATTTCCCCAAATCGTCCTCAAACGATTTTTGCAGCGTTTTGGTTTTTTCTATGGTTGTCCGATTAAAGTCTTCTAATAATTTTTGTTGTAAAGCGTTCAGACGCAACTGCGCCTCGCGCTCTTGCTCTGCAAGTGTCGCCATGATATGCCCCCGATGTGTGTTGATAAATTAACACTACTACGGGTTGCACTTCTTTGTCAAGAGGGGCAGGGTAATAAAATTACAAAAAGTTATTTTTTAGCGCGATCAATAGATTCTTGAATGATCTTCTCTGCAGTCGCTGCATCACCCCAACCTTGGATTTTCACCCACTTGCCCGCTTCTAAATCTTTGTAATGCTCAAAGAAATGCTCAATTTGCTTAATCAGAATTTCGGGTAAATCCGCGCAAGACTGCACTTTGTCAAAATAAGGAGAGGTTTTTGATACAGGCACGGCGATAACTTTTTCGTCCTGACCTTTTTCGTCTGCCATTTTGAGAACACCAATCGGGCGCGAACGAATAACACCGCCATGAATAACAGGGAAAGGCGTTACCACCAACACATCCACAGGGTCGCCATCTTCGCCTAACGTATTCGGCACAAACCCATAGTTCGCAGGATAATTCATGGCTGTGCCAAGGAAACGGTCAACAAACAACGCGCCAGAATCTTTGTCCACCTCATACTTAATCGCCCCGCTCCCTTGGGGGATTTCAATCACCACGTTAATATCTTTGGGAGGATTTTTGCCAATGCTAATTGCGTCGAGATTCATGGTGTTTGGGTCTCAGGTTAGGGGTTTCAATGGTTGTTGTCGATACCCGATACCCGCTCCACTGTCAAGCGCGCTTCTAAAACCCCTTTTATCGGGATGAGTGGCTAGGAAAGACGATGCGAGGAAACGTAAGCGTACAAAAGGGTACGTGCGGCTTCCGAGTATTGGCTTGACAACGCCAATCGCCCTAGAAAAGAGGGTTTTTATACACGCCTGTCAAATGTACCCTGTATCAACACATCATTCACAACGCCCTTGCCCACAATCCCTGTCGCTACCACTTTCAACCGCTCTTTCACAAATTGAGCGTTTGAAACATCAGGCAAGTTTGGCAAGGCACTGGCTGCGTGCAAATAGCTGAAAAACGCACTGCGAATTTGCAGCAAATGCTCCTGCACCGCTTTTTCCGCCTTAGCGGTTTTCACTTCAATCGTCACTTCAGCGGCATAGATACGCACAACTGTGCCATTCCGAATCACAGAGACGTTAATAGTGGGCACTTTTACATATTTGTAGACAGGCGGGAGCTTTTTAGGTTTTTCCGCCTCGGCAACTTCCTTGGGTTTTTCCCCCGCCGCTGCCTCTTTTTTGCCCATAAAGTGCTTATAGCCAAAGAAGCCGCCGCCGCCCAGCACGCCTAACAACACCACAATGATAATTAACTTTTTCATAATTCTTTAAAAATGAGAATATCCTGTTGTAACGGGGGAAGGCAGAATATTGCCTGCATCGTCCCGTAACGACACACCCGCACCCTTTCCACAGTACCCCACATTTGTTAATCTTACGTAAAGACTTTCAACTTTTTGGAGAAATTCTGCCGCCCGATACGCGGGAATCGTGCATACCAACTCATAATCATCGCCACCTGTTATTGCCTGTTCCCATGGCATCTCTGCCACGGGCAAACGCGCAGTTTCCAAGACAATTTGCACCCCTGAGGCGGCGGCAATATGCCCCACATCGGCGAGCAACCCATCAGAAATATCCGCCGCCGCGGTGGCATACGCCGCAATAAGCGCACTTAAATCAACCCGCGGTTCTGGCAACAGATACGCCCGCTGCAACGGATTATTGAGATCAATAACGGGATTTTCTTTTAGCGTTTGTAGTCCTAACACTGCCCGCCCCAGCGTGCCTGTCACAAACACAACATCTCCCGCTTGTGCCCCCGAACGCGCAACAATGCGAGGTGCAAGCCCAAACGCGGTGATGGTTATTGTGAGTGAATGCTCACTCATTGTCGTATCACCCCCGCATAACGCAATGCCATACTGTGCTTGGTCGGCTGCAAGCCCTTTGCAAAAGGAGGCAAGGAACCCCTCAACATCGGATATTTTTCGGGGAATCGAAAGATTCAGCGTATAGGCAAGCGGCGTTGCCCCCATCGCGGCTAAATCAGAAATATTTACCCTTAATGCTTTTTTTGCCAACAACTCTGGCGGCTCAAACCCGAAAAAGTGAATGCCTTCATTCAGCGTATCGGTGGTGACAACCAGTTGCTTGCCATCCACCACGCCCAATACCGCGCCATCATTCAACAATCCTGCCGCGCCGCTGAAGCCTGCGGCTAGCGGTGCTAAATATTTATTAATGAGTGAATGCTCACTCATTTTCTGTGTGGACATTTTCAGTAAAGTCGTGCGGACGCACTTGACGGGCTATTTTATCGAGCAAAGAATTTACGAAAGCAGGTTCTTTATGCATGAAAAAACTCCGTGCAATGTGCACATACTCGCTTAAGACCACTTTAATCGGCGTTTTCGCCTCGCCGACAATTTCGGCAATCCCCGCCAGCAAAATCGGCTTCAACACCGTGTCAATCCGTGCCAATGTCCACCCTGTCGCCAAATTGCTTTCAATCATCTGCGTAAATTGCGCTTTTTCCGCATTCGCCAGTTTCACCAACCGTTGAAATAACCCCGTATCCACCAGTTCGGCAGGGGCACGATGCTGCAAAAACTCAGCGATAATACTCGCCGCCGTTTGCTTGCTAAACTCTTGTTGATACAACGCTTGTACTGCTAACAACCGTGCATTAGTGCGTTGTTCTAAGTTTTTTGAATTTTTCATCGGGCGATTATACACTTTTTACAATGCTCTTGCTAACGATAAATTTTTCATTGACAGCCGTTTTTTATTGTTTTTACATACCATATGTAGTTTTTTTCTTAAAATAACAGCGGGAGTATATTACAGGACACATCTTCACGATACCGCATTGTCTCGTCTTCGCCTGAAAAAGGCTTTATTGGTATTGCCTATTTTATCCCTGATCGCAGGATGTGTGGTTGATCCTGATGATAGTCGCATTCAATCTTCCACCAATAACGATCGTGTTGGTTTCTCTGGTGTGAAGAAAAACATGCCAGAATACATAGAACAAGTTGATTTAATTACTGAATTGAGTGATGGATTATTAACGTCAGAGTATACACTTGAGCAGGATAAAAAACTAAACGATTTTATAGTCATTCCAAAACAAAATTACCCATGAGGAGTTGCTCAAGATTTTTCCCTGAATAGATGAGTCTTTTTTTGAGTACGGCAAAAGCCTGTTCAATAGGGTTGAGGTCTGGACTGTATGTTGGGAGAGGCAAGAGAGAATGCCCA
>CANGXP010000016.1 GCA_947457935.1 Alphaproteobacteria bacterium
CAATTATAAAACAACGCGCTACGCTTGACTATACCGCTCGCACCTCAAGATTTGCAAAAAAATTTGCGAGCGGTAAAGCCCGCGCGGCGCTTGAGCGAAACATCGCAACTTCTTCAGTTACGATGAGTATAGAACTGCGTAAGTCCTGCTAGATTTGAGTTAGTCATTTTATTTTTCCCACCACTAAAAATTTAACCATACTTATTTAATCTTAAAAAAAATAGTTAATAATATCACACTATGGAACCTCAAACCCCATCGTTTCTTTTTCTGTCAACTCTTTTTCCTTGCATTTCTCCCCAAACTCCTATACTATTTCCAAACATTGACAGCTTAGCATTTTTTGTAAGCCTTTGACCCGTTCGGGTATTGTCATTTTTTTCTCTCACACATTAAAGAACTCCCCTCATTTATGCATCTTAAAGACCTGAAGGCGCAAAAGAAATTCTTTGCGACCCTTGATAATCCGTTGATTTGCGCGATTATCGAGGAGCGATTTCGTTTCGATGATGCAGAGCAGGCGTTGAACCGGCTAAAGCAAGTGCGCAAAAAACACCAAGTTGTGTCATTTGATGAAAAATCTGTAACCCTTTGGATTAAAGGTTTTGCGATTACGAAAGAGCAAGAGCGCAAAGGCTATGTGGGCAACTATGCTTGCCTATATATTAAGTCACTTGAAGAAAAGGGCATCACGCTTGCCGCAGAATTAATAGTGTTGCCGCTTGCGGAGCATCCGTTGAAAAAGCGTCCGCAACACAAGCACCCGAATTGGGCGCACCCGATTATGCGGAGTATTGCTAAGAAGCAAACCTATCCCAGTATTGAAATTGCGCAAGCGGTGCTTGATTTACTCCACGATGAATTCAAAGATACCACCATTCCTGCTGCATACCATAAGTTGTATGTGCATTTATATAGCAAAGAAAAACAGCGTGCCTTGCCTATTCAGAAGATTGTGCTCAAGATTGTGCCTGTAAGCCAAGACGGCGAGCGTATTCAATATGAAGACATGCCCGACTATGAAGAAAAGCATGACTTATTCCGCATTGACTGGAAAGAAAACACAGGACGTAGCAAAAAAGGTGGCGGCATGAAAGCTGCGGTTGCGGCAATGGCAGCAGGGATGGGCGGGCGTTAGGCGGCACATGCGCCTTACGCGCAAAAATTCTCTTTCCTTTTATCACGAATCGTTTATATACGATTCCTCGTTTGCCCCAGTGGTGGAATGGTAGACGCGGCAGACTCAAAATCTGTTGTCCGCAAGGGCATGGGGGTTCAAGTCCCTCCTGGGGCACCACTCTATTTAACGTTGATTATTTTCTGTGATAGGAAATGCCTCTAAAGGCGGTAAAGGCGGTATCGTTTTAGAAATAAGCACACGCGACTTATCTACTATAAGAATAGCCTTCATTTGTAACAGAAATTCTGCGGGAACGCGGATACAACCGTGGCTTATGTCGCGGTTCTCAAGTTCAAAGATATTCTGATTTAGCCAGCCATGAAAGAAAAATTCTGATAAACTCACGTTTTCTTCGGTACGAGAAGGAACACTTGCTATTTGCCCCATATAGACATAGTGGGCTCCATTATCTGTAAATATATTTTTTACAGGAAATATTCCCCAAGGGGTATTGTAATATCCTGCTATTTTACCGTTCTTATCATAAAATGGATCGTTGCTCCCCACAACAACGGGGCTTTCAAGAGAGGCAAGCATAATCTTGCCATCAGGTTGCCGTTGGAGCTGTACTAACATAAGAGTTGCTTGCGCTGTGCCAACAAGGGCATTTATATTAGAGAGAGGCACAGCGGGGTTTTTAGCCAAAAAAGCGTTATTTAAAGGGGTGTCCGTCGCCATTATGCAGGCAATAGCCGTCTTCCAGTAAGTCGCCTTTTGTTGAGGCGTTGCGGTGCTTTTCTCTAAGGCAAGAACAGTGGGGTATTGTGCGCAACGTTCTTGGGCTTGTTGCATTGTTGCGGGGACGAGACGCGTCACATCTGCGGGCATAGGCGGTGAGAGTGGCTGTGCTCCTGCTGGCCAAGCGATGCTAAGACTTGCAAGGGTGGTGCTGGCAATCAATCCAGAAAGAGCACGCATTAAGATCTCTGCGATTTCAGCATGCTCAAATTCAAAGCAAGGCTTTGGAAGCCATTGCCAGTGTCAACAAGTAAAGCTTTTCCATCTTTTGTTGCTGCCACCCGTGTTATTGTAGAGGTTTCAGTGCCCTGCTGTTGCAACCAACCGAGAATAACTGCTGCTTGTGCTGTGTTGCTGTCACTAAGTGTTGCTTTACTAAGGCATTTCGCGATAGCTTCTTGCGCACTGCCATCCCGTTTCTCGCCGACAATGCATACGGTGTTATAATCTGCCCTATTTGGGCTGGGTGTCTTAGACACACTGGAGGTGCTGGGAAGTGCAGGGGTTGTTGCCTTTGTTGTAACGGTTGCAGGGGTTCCTTTAGGGATTTCTGCTGTTATAGAAGTTATTACACCAGCAGGATCGCGGCTGAAAACTTTTATATTATCTTGATGTTTTATAACCGCCAGTCCTGTTGTGTTTACGGAAACGGAGCTTGCTAATGTTTGCAGTTCCCCAAGGGTATATTTTGGAAGACCTGCTTTAAGTAAACTCTCTTCTAGGGCACGCTTTAAGTTGCCATTCTCAACGAAAGCGTATGTTGAAATGGCTTTAGCAGGCAGTTCTGTGATTGTAGAGGGAGCAGCGGGTGTTGAGGCAGTGTTATTAGGGGGTGTTGGGTTTGAAGGATTTATAAATGTAGGGTTCAAGATTGGTATATGCCAGTCTTCGAAAGAATCTTGTTGATTAGCCAGATTATTGACAGGAGAAATGGGAGAATCTCCGTAGTAAGGCACCATTCTTTGTTGTGATCCTGCTATTGCTATTGCTATCTTCAATGACGACTGAGAAGGATTAGCCCCAGTATCCACCCACTGCGCAAGGTCTTGTGCTACAGGGCTTTTGTACCGAGGGTCAAGCCAAGTTATAATCTTAAGAGGCTGAACAGCTGCAACAGAGCCTTGTGATACGGTAGTAATACGTTGCTGTGAACCGTCGCTGTTATTAAGAGTTATAGTAAAACTGCCCTGTTTTTCGACTGTTAATAATTTTGTCGGATCTTGAATATTCCAATACCAAGCAACCTGAGTGACGTTTTGTTCCAGTGTTAGTTTTTGGCCAGTTCTTGAATTTGTACTTTCTAGTGTCCAGCCTGTCGATGTAGTTTTCACAGTTGTCGATACGTTTCCAGCAACTGAATTATCAGCAGGAGCGTCAATGCGAAGATCTGCAGCACTAAAACTAACGGATGCTTCAATGTTAGTATTTGCGTTAGCATCAGCATATACGGGTTGTTGATAATCTGGTGCTAAATCTTTCACCAATGGGATCGTAGTATCTGACACGGTATCTGACATGCTGGTTTCTAGTGCAGCTGATGGAAGCGTAGTGCCTTCTAAATCAGCAACATTCGTAAATCGAGAGTCCAGTTTAGTTGGTATCTTGGCACTTGTGACTGCTAGATTTTCTAGATCTTGCACAGGTTCGATGTTTTGCGCAGGAAGTTCAGGCGCAATTTGTGGAGCTTGCGTAGTCTCCAAGACATTTGCCACAACACTTATTTGATTCGCGTTAGAGGGAACGATTTCTTGGGTTTTTTCAGCATGCGCTGGTTGCGAGATGAGTACAGAAATTGCTAAAACAGCCATGGCAATGTCGGACATCCAACCCTTATGCTTTGGAGTTCTTGGTTTAGCGGCTTCTCTATTCTGGTAATGAGGGCCTCGATTGTTGGAAGTAGAACTGTTTATGTGCAGAACAGCATCGGTAATGTGTTGAAACATCCGACTAGCTTCCCGCATTTTTTCTCCTATTCCAAACATGTCAAAAATTCCTTTTAATTAATACGTGGGGAGTGCTAGGTAAGGGATAGGCAACTCTATATCTTACGCCTACCCTCTTTGAAACCCCAAGGAAATAAACCCCTGCGAAGGCAGTGGGCTAGAGGTGCTTCGGATGACTAAGTTGATGGGTTAACTCTTAAGCACCACTCTCAAATGTGTTTTTTGAGCGACTCCCTGTGTTGTGAAGACACAGGGAGTCTCCCTTGTTTCGCTTAAGCATACCCACCGTGGCGGCAGGTTTACTTTTAAAATCCGCCAGTAGCATGTTTTTGTCGTATTTGCGAAAAACAACACATACTTTCCGCGTTTAATATACACGTCATGTTACAGGCGTTTTTATAGAGATTTAGCCTCTGCCTCTCTCTTTGATAAGAAGTAAGTTGGGAACACTTTCAATTGAAGGTGTTGCGGAAGGTGTTGCGGAAGGTGTTGCGGAAGGTGTTGCGGAAGAGCTCTGATTCTCGCATAAGTTCGTTAAGTTGGTAACCTGCCTAGCGGTTTCAATAGTTGATTGAGGTATTGGTTTATCTGCTAAAAAGTCCTTCACCAATTTCCCTGACACACTTAATCGTTGCTTGTAAGAAGTGCGTAGATCAGTAACAAGACCTACCTGCGTTTGCGCTAACGGATCGGCAGTATTATTTTTGGTGCTAGAATTTGTAGAAGTGATCCCTCCTCCGACGACTGGAACCGTAAAGCCAGCAGAACTTCCATCTGTTTCTTGAGCTACGCTTACTGTATTATTGCAAATCGTAACAGTTGATGTGTTGGGAATAGCAGTTGGAAGCGTACCAGGGAAGGGTGCAGAGGCAGGATTTAAAGGATAATTTGTAGAATTATTGGTAGTAGTAGTAACGGGTGTGACTGGAATAACAGAAGGCTTTGCGTTGCAAGCCTCTATCTGCTTTGCTAGGTTGTCTCGGAAACTAATCAAGTTGCCAGTCAGACCATATGTTCCAGCAATAAGGTTTAACTGCGTAAGTGCTTTTGTTGCAGCGGCCACATCTTCTTTTGTAGAGCATTGGATATCTTGTTGCTTTGGCAGGTTTAGACCACCACCACCAACGAACTTACCATCCGTGTCGTAGTAATCTGCATACACAGCTCCGCTTGTGCCTACTCCCGTTGTGTTTACACCAACAACCGTTACACCAAGAATTAACCGCGCTGCTAGATCTTTAAGTTGATCCGCTGCTGGACCTGTATAAGGAGAGGCAAGCCAATTTCTTGTTGCTAGCCGCTTATTAAATTCTGCTTGTGTGTATGGTATCTTCGCGCCGCCTGGTTCAATTGGATTAGGCGGCGTTGCTATGCCTGCATTAGCAGCACCAGCAAACGTATTGAAAGCAGCAACACTAACAGCAGCACTAACAGCAGCAACACTAACAACAGCAGCATTCGAATTATTCTTCATAATATTATTCCTTCTGATGATTATCATCATTATCTGCCGCCCATTCTAGTTTCGCTAGGGTGGGGCGATTGTTAAAAAATTCTTAGATAAAATGTCTAGGGGATAAGGTTTGTATCGCTAGTGCTTTATCTTGATAAATTTTATATATTTTATTTTTTGGTTTGTAAACAAAAAAATTTTTTATTAGCAACTTTTTTTGCGTTAAAAACAAAAAACATCAAACAAAAAACTTTATCAATGTTTCCTAAACGCATGAAAAAGAAAAAATACATCTGTATTGTGGGAAAAAATCAGCCTACCTCGTTGTGATGTGTCCCCTTGCAATCGGGGATCCACCCTTACATAGAGCACGGCGGTTAAAGAGTAGATTCCCTCGTCCCGCTACGCAAGCGCCTGCGCGGCGAGTCGAGGGAATGACAATACAACATAGCCTGTCATCCCCTTGTAAAAGGGGATCCACACTTTTACATAAAGCACGGGCGGTTAAAGAGTGGATTCCCCTTTGCAGGGGAATGACAAACGGCTATGCGTGTTACTGCAACACCACCTCAACGCGATCGCGCGGCACGCCGCCTGCATAATCATAGCCCTTGCCGACAGCTTTAATACGATTTGCCGCAATGCCTTGTGTTTGCAAATATTCTTTCACGATGCTTGCCCGTTTTGCGGCGAGATACTCGGTTGCTTCAAGCGAGCCGTTGGGTGTCCAATCTGCATAGCCACGCAATTCTACCATGCGGGTTGCATCTTGTTTCAAGGTTTCTGCGACTTGTTGCAGTTGTGCTTCTGCCGTTGCAGGCATCACAGAATGGAACGGCGTGAAAGCCAGTGTTGCCGCCAAGACATCAGAGCGTTTTTCTGCGGCTGGCTTGGGCAACAACGAGGCAGGCGCGGTTGGTTGAGCGACTTTCTCTGCAACGGGCTTTTTCGCTTTTTTAACGGGTTTTGTCGTTTTAGCAACGGGTGCAGCAGGTTTCGCTTGAGCCACTGGCTTCGGGGCGATTTTCTTTTCCACCACAGGTTTTTGTTTTACAGGCTTGGCTGCCTTTTTAACAGGAGGAGCTTGTTTAACGGGAGCAGGTGCAACAGCTTCCACAGGGGGCGGTGATGCTGCTTCAATCAGTGCAGGGGCTGCAACAGCGTTCGGGTCAATCGGCGGAACGGCAGAAGGCGGTGATACCATGCCTTGTGCGCGGTGGTTCATCGGTGCGCCTTCACGACCACGAGGACTATTGGCAATCGCATCAACAGCAGGAGGGGGCGGCGCAAACACAGGTTCAGGTTGTTGTGCAATGGGCGCAGGTGCGACAGGCGCAACAGCAGGGGCTTGTGCTGGAACGGCAGCAGGGGGGGGCGGCGCTTGCTCGAGCATCTGCCAGAGTTTATCTTCCTTCGGATCACGAATAGCGGGTTGTGCTTGCGCGGCAGGTGCGATAGGTGCAGCAGCAGGGGCGGCTTCCGTTTTGACAGAATTAAGCGTTGCAGAGGGCATGAGTGATTCAGGCGTTGGCGAAGGCGCGGCAGGCAACGGCTTGGGTGCTTCTTTAATGCCAAAGAGTTGGTCGAGGCTGGCGGGAGGCTGGTCTGCCGCAAACGCCGTTGACAACGCAAGGGTGCTAACACCCACAAGCGCAATAAATTTTTTTGACAATACGACTGACCAAGACTGTTTTGGCATATTCTTCCACCTATACTTTTTTAGCGATTACGCAAAAATCCGCACGACGCCTATAATTTCTTTTTTACAATATGCAGGAAAACTTAAAAAATAATGAAGGAGGGTGATGCTTTTGGTAATTGCTTCTTTAGAAGCATCGTATTTAGAACCAGTCATCTAAAAAATTTTAGAAATAGTCGGAGATAAAATGAAGAAATTGCTAAGAGAAAGAGGCAGCCAATATCGAGATATTGGCAACGAATTCGATGCCGCAAGAATTCATTTTAGCCCGACCCTAGAGGGGCAGGGTTATTTTTGCGCCTTACATCGTCAAACCCCTTACCAATATCTCGATATTGGTTGCGGTCTTTTCCTCGTAATCCGACAAAAATTCCGCCTGCTATTTCTTAAAATTTTTTAGATGACTGGTTCTTAGTAAAATAAAAAAATGAGAGTGGTATGCAGCAGATAGATGCAAGTATCTTTAGAGTAGATTCCCGCTTTCGCGGGAACAACAGGCAGAGCTAAATTGTCATTCCCGCGAAAGCGGGAATCCATTCTTTAGTAAAGTTATGCTACTATCGTTCTTTAAAGAAACACTCTCAAAAAAGTAGTCAAAGAGTCACTCTACTTAACAAACTTCAAAAATTCTCCATGCAAATTAAAGTTTGTGGCGAGAACGGAACCAGTTTGCAGCACCGTGTTGCCACCTTGGGAATCCGTCACCACGCCGCCTGCTTCTTTCACAATCAGAATCCCTGCCGCAATATCCCAAATTTTAACATCTTCTTCCCAATAGGCATCACACCGCCCCGCTGCAACATATGCTAAATCGAGTGCAGCAGAACCCATGCGCCGAATGCCTGCAATCTGCGGATACATCGCGTCTAGCACTTTGAGAACCCGCTTAGCGTTACCGCGTTCGCCGCACGGAATACCTGTGGTGAGCAACGCTTCATTCAAATACATCCGCCCTGAAACGCGTAGGCGTTTGTCGTTCATAAACGCGCCTTCGCCTTTTTCTGCCCAGAATGTTTCTTGCTTTACGGGGTCATGGATAACACCCGCCACAATCTCACCGTTGGTTTCCACCGCGATAGAAATACAAAATTGGGGAATACCATGCAGGAAATTCGTGGTGCCGTCGATGGGGTCAACGACAAAACGGCTTTCGCTTGTTCCTTTCGTCTCGCCGCTTTCTTCGCCTAAAAAGCCGAAGGTGGGGCGGGCAAGCAGGAGTTCTTCTTTGAGAATTTTCTCGCTTCGTGTGTCGGCAACGCTCACAAAATCGGCGGGGCCTTTGCGAGAGACTTGCAAGTTTTCCAACTCGCCAAAATCGCGCAGCATAGGACGAGCTGCCTTCTCCATGGCTTTGATGATAACGGTAACGAGGGGAGAACGGCGTGAGGTGCGCGAGTGTTGAGCCATGGTGTATCTTAGTCCTTTGCGCGTTCAACGTAAGTACAGTCTGCTGTGTTCACCACAACGCGGGTGCCAGAGCCAATGTGCGGCGGCACCATCACGCGCAACCCATTTTCTAGTTTTGCGGGTTTATAAGACGAGGAAGCCGTTTGCCCCTTCACCACAGGTTCTGCTTCCACAATTTCCATAATCACCGTTTCAGGGAGGTCTACGCTAATCGGCTTGCCGTCATACATCATAGCTTTCACCTGCATGCCGTCTTGCAGGAAGGCAACGCGTTCCCCCAAAATATCAGTGGGCAGGGTGATCTGCTCAAATGTTTGCAGATGCATGAGGGTGATGTCGGTGTCATCGCTAAACAGGTATTGATAAAATTCTTCCTCTAGGTGCACCTTTTCAAGGGTTTCAGAAGAGCGGAAACGCTCATTGGTTTTTGTGCCGCCTAACAGCTCTTTCATCTCTGCTTGAATGTACGCCCCGCCTTTCCCTGGTTGGGTATGCATGGTTTTGGTGATGACCCACAATTTGTTTTTGTGTTCAACAATATTTCCAACCCGTAAGTCGTTAGCAATAATTTTCATCTCTGTTATTCCTGTATTACTGTATTATAGGCAGCAACGGCGGCAGCTGCACCATCTTTATACTGCCAAATGCCAGAAGAGACAGCCAGAAAATTTGCACCCGCTGCAATGAGTGGTGCAGCGTTGTCTATCGTAATCCCGCCAATCGCGCAAGCAGGAATGACACTCATCGCGCACCAGTTGCGTAAGGTTTCAACATCGGCGGGGGTGGCGGTCTCCTTGGTGGTGGTGGGGTAAAAACTCCCGAATGCCACATAATCCGCGCCAGCTTCTGCGGCGAGCATGGCGGTGTGGGGGGAGTTATAACAAGAAACACCAAGGCTTTTGTCATTGCCTAACGCTTTGCGGGCGGAGGTGACGGCACCATCGTCTTTGCCGATATGCGCGCCGTCACAACCGTGTTTGGCGGCAAGAGCGGGGGTGTCATTGAGAATAAACGCGACATCGTGGGCATGGCAAATCGGCATGAGGGCTTTAATCGCCTCGATAATAGTAGGCTCAGGGGCATTTTTGAGGCGTAGTTGGAACGCGGCAACATCGCCCGCTGTGAGGGCATTTTTCAGTGTCTCTGCAAAATCCGCCAACATGAAGGTAGGCGGGGAGATGAGATAGAGGCGGCAATCGGTGTAGAAGGACATAACGAATTCAATAGAAACAAAAAAAGGCGGTCACCTTCTTGTGCCACCTTATCTAATTACCGTACACTTTTTTCGAAAGTTTGTAAAGGGGCGCACCCAAAAATTGTTGATACAAGTTATTTAGAATGACGCGTTTCTATTTTGATTTCGTTTATTTCATCAATGCATGGAGGAAGTCCTTTGACGCGCAAATTAAGAGTCGTTCTTTTCTTTTTAAGAAGATTAAAAGCTTCAGATGTATAGGTTTGGATTTCAATAAATTTCCCCAAGTCTATTTTGCTTTCTGGATACTTGCGTTGATATTCGTATGACATGTAAGTCCCATTGGAACTCCATACAAAACCATCTTGATTGTAAAAAACTTTGAAGACACAATTGGTATCAAACCTATTTTTAGGATATAAAACGGCAACATCCTCCCAAACAAAAATGCTTATCCACGGTTTTGTTTGTAGTTCCACGGTGGCGACATAGTCTTTCACCACACCACTCTCTTCAACGTCTTTTTCTAATTTACGACGTTTTGCTTTAACCCTTTCAATATACTGTTGCCACTTTTGCTCGTTTAGTTGTTGTTGTTTTGCTGTTATTTTTGGTTCGGAAGAAAATCCTCCAAAATAGAAAATCAAACTTAGGGATAGTAAAGATAAAATTATCAGACTGATTTTCATTGGTTTGGGCATTCTTAGTGTACCAACAGAGGCTTTACTTCCGCCTGCACCCGTGCAGTGAGCCCATTATTTGCAGCGAGTGCTTGGTCATATTGGGCTTGCAGGTTCAACCAAAATTGCGCGGATTGCCCGAAAAAATACCCCAATCGCAACGCCATCTCAAGCGAAATAGCGCAGGTGTTATTCAAAATGCGGGTCACACGATTGCGCGGCACTTGTAAAGCAGCGGCAAGTTGTGCGGCGTTAAGGTTTGCCTCTTTCAAGAATTCTTGCAGGTGGCGACTGGGGGGTACAGTAATCATTTTTTTCTCCTAGTGGTAGTCAACAATTTCAACATCATTTGCGTTGCCATCTTCCCAAGAAAAGCAAACGCGCCATTGTCTGCATTACTCCCCCCGTGCCATACCAAAACACGCCAACGCCGCAATCGCTGCCGTGTCTGCGCGTAAAATGCGTTTGCCAAGGCTGCAGGGGTATACAAATGGACAACGTGCTAATAGCGCGAATTCATCAGGGGTGAAACCCCCTTCACAGCCAATGAGAATTGCCCATTTCTCGCCTTTTGGGGATTGTTGCAGTACTTCTAAAATTGGCTTGGCAGCACCGCGTTCATCACACAGCAACAGCTTTCTATCAGGGGGGAAATCCGCTAATCGTTTGGGCAGCGTTGTAGCAGGGAGCAGGGTGGGGAGCGACAACCTGCCTGTTTGTTCGGCGGCTTCAATCACATTCGCAAGCAGCCGCTCCTCATTCACACGGGTGACAATGGTGCGTTGGGTAAAAATCGGTTGTAGGGCGGAAACGCCCAGTTCTGTTGCCTTTTGGGCGATAAAATCAATGGGCGTGCGTTTGATGGGCGCAAACAGCAACCACACATCGGGTTCTGGCTCTGGCACGCGGCGTTGCGCCTGTATTGTCACGGCAGCAGCCTTTTTGCCAATGCACTCCAGCGTTGCCAACCACTCCCCCTGTTCACCGTTGAAGACAGCCAGCATTGCCCCTGTTTCTAACCGTAGCACATTCCTTAAGAAATGCGCTTGGGGCAGGGGGAGGGGAATCTCAGCCCCTGCGACTAACCCGTTTTGCAGATACAAGCGTGTTGCAATCTCAGCCATGACACAACACCTTCACAAGGTTTTGCAGCAACGGCAACAGGGGTGCATCGGTGCTGTGTTGCACATAACGAAAACCATACTGCAAACATTGTTTTTCAACAGCTTCCGCGTGTTGCGTATAGCGTTGTTGATAGGCGGCTTTGAATTCTTCCGCTTTGGGGGCATGAAGACGCGATGTATCCCCTAGCCCTGTAAAGAGCACCGCGCCTTCAAACGGAAAATCGCGTTCAGCAGGATCGTGGAAATGCAGCAAAACAGCGGGGTAGCGGTCTGTTTTGCTCTGTAATAAACACTGATTAATATTGTCTAAGGAGGTGAGGCAATCGCTGATAAGCAATAAGGCGCCGTCTGTGTGGCGTTGGTGTGTCCAGCAAGAAGCGGTGGCGGGTGGCATGGCGGCAACATCAGGGTAATTTTTTGGTTTTTCGCCATTGACACCGAATAATCCGTGTCTACCCAGCACAATGCCGAGGGTATAGAGAATAACGGTTGCAACATCTGCTTTACATAATAATTTTGCCGAAGAGCAATACGTCATCGTTGGCGCGCCATCCGCCCACAAATACCATACAGGGTTTTGTTGGCGGTCAAATTCCTTGACGAGAAGGGTATCGCCCCGTGCGGAGCGTCGCCAGTCAATCGCTTTCGCGGGGTCGGCAGCGTCATATTGTCTGTATTGCCAAAAGTCATAGCCCACGCCGCGTTGCGCCGCATTTTGTTCGCCTTGTTGGCGGTGAGCTGCTGCGTTCAGCAACGGGGTCACATCACCGAGGCTGGCGGCAAGCGCATGTGCTTGGGAGAGGAGGGAAGAGTTAGACCAATCCACGTAGATACCTGAAGAATTTCTGGATACCAGCTTTCGCTGGTAATTCGCACCGCAGGCAGTCGTTGCGAGAGTGGCGAATCACCAGCGAAAGCTGGTGTCCAGCTATTTGACTTACAAAACGTCTCTTTAGAAATTTAAATGACATCAGCTATACTGTTGGCGCAATCCTGCCCAAACGTGCTGTATTACATCGGCGGTGGTGATGCCATCCGCACGGGCTTGATAGGTTAATCCAATTCGGTGACGCAACACAGGGAGAGCAAGTGTATCAATATCATCCAGAGACGGCGCAAAACGCTCCTCCAGCAAGGCATTGGCGCGGGTGGTGAGCAGCAACGCTTGGCTGGCACGGGGGCCCGCGCCATATTTCACATATTTTTGGATGAACGGGTCGTTGTTTTGCTCAGGGCGAGTGTGCTGCACAAGGGCAATCACGGCATCGGCAACGCGTTCTGCCACGGGCATTTCACGCACTAAGTTTTGTGCTTGCTCCAATGCGGCGGGGGAAAATTTTGCAACAGGCGGTTTTTGCTGAATCCCTGTGGTTTTCAGGGCAATTTCGCGCTCAATAGCAGCGGTGGGATAGGTGAGGATAATCTCTAATAAAAAGCGGTCGAGTTGCGCTTCTGGCAAGGGATACGTCCCTTCGTGTTCAAGCGGGTTCAAAGTAGCGAGAACATGGAACGGGCGGGGCAGGGGATAGGTGGTGCCTGCTAGCGTCACCTGCTGTTCTTGCATGGCTTGCAGCAACGCAGACTGGGTTTTCGGGCTGGCGCGGTTAATTTCATCCGCCATGAGAAGTTGCGTAAAAACCGCCCCCTTAATCAGGCGGAAAGCGCGTTTGCCCGCTGTGTCTTGCTCCACCACTTCTGCGCCCAAAATATCACTGGGCATTAAATCAGGCGTGCATTGAATGCGGTTATGCTCTAGCCCCAACACCGTGCCAAGGACAGTTACCAAGGTGGTTTTCGCAAGCCCTGGAACGCCTTTGAGGAGGACATGCCCGCCCGCAAGAATGCCCAACAATGTTTGCGTGATGACCTCTTCTTGCCCATAAACATGCTGCGCTATTTCATGGCGCACGGCGGTGAGTTGTTGATGGATGCCCGTAACGAGCGTGCGGGCGGCGGCGAGGTCTTGTTTTAAAGGGGATGTCATGCTGTTTTCATGCCATGAAATGAGGGGAGGTGTCTAGGGTTTACCTCCTTGCATCCCCATTTTTTTACATCCTATACAGGATTCCCAAGGAAATCCATCTTGCCTACATCCACCCCATTGTGCCGCAAAATGCTATACGCCACGGTGGTGTGAAAATAGAGGTTGGGTAGAACAAAGCCGAATAGATACGCTTGCCCTGTAAACTGTAATTCGCGTCCGCCCACCTTGAGGGTTACAGGCTTATTTTCACTGCCATCAATTTGTGCGGGGGTAAGGGTGTTCAGAAAGTCGATAGTTTTGGTGAGGCGCATTTGTAATTCTGCAAAGGTGGTTTCCTCATCCGCAAAGCTAGGCACGTCAACGCCTGCTATACCCCAATTCCTGTTGCCATTTGCGATGCAGAAACGCGGTGATGGCTTCTTGTCTTTTGAGGAACTCATCACGGTTGCACCATTCCGTATCTTCCGTATAGGCAAGAGCGACTTGTTCAGGGTTTTTACTGTTCCATAAATCTTCAAAAATTGCTTGTTAGACCAATGCGCACACCATTGGTGGATGAAATTTTATCGCCATCATCAGATTGCGAGAATACAGCACTATAGCCGGAAACCGTTAGCTGCATTGTATTCGAAATTCTGACATCTGCTCCCGCCTGAATGGTGACGGAATCTTGAAAATTACGTTCGCGCACATAGGGAACTATCGTCGTTTTTTCAGATCCTACGCCGACTTTGATGTCATCAGTGTTAAAATCATGGTTATAGGCAACATCCAAAAAGGGCAGGATCACAGCCTGTTTATCCGCGCTTTCAAAATGCACACTGACAGTACCCAGAGTTGCGTCATAGTTTGCATTATCATAAGCAAGCGCGAGAACGCCTGCCTTTTCCTGATATGCCTCAAGTTCGGTATGTTGTTGTGATGCCCCAACACGTGCATTATAGGCGATAGACTCCGTTGAACCACGGTAGTTCAGGCCAATTGTAGCACCCTTCTGCGTGCCATAGGTATCGCCTTGCGTGCTGGCGGCGGCTATTGCACCCAGCCGCGTTTTACGACTTATATCATCAAGCGAAACATAGCCCGCATCAAGGCGTGAATCAATCCACACACGATTCGTGATTGGCTTCGCCACATAGAAAGAGCCTATCACTGCGGTGCGATTGCCGCTACCCGACTGATCGGAAAATGTATTGTCTGATTGTGAAAGTTGTAGGTTGATTCCCGTTAAAACATCGTTGAATGCAATACCATCGATACCGGTCTGGAGACGCCACGTGTTGCTCGATAATTTGGTATCAGTCAGCGTGGAGCTTGATTGCGATGCGACATCATAATCCATATCCACATAGGGACGCCAAGTTTTACTGGCAACATCAGTTTCCAGCATACGGTCACTAACATGGAAGGTTAAACGATCATTATAGGTGCGATAATCGGCCGCTGTTTGTTCCAGTATGCTCATATATTGATCGCGTGCACGAATCTGCGCCAAATAGAAATCCGACTGAATCGCTTGCAAGGCCGTTGTAAAGTGACCATCGGTGGTAAATACGTTACCATCATTTGCAAGTTGCTGATAGGGCAGCTTACTCCCGTCAGGGACATTGATCTGTTGATAACCATCGGTACCCGACGTAAATCCGTATTTGGACAGATTCAGGCGCACATCTTCTGCGAGCCGATTGAAGTCAATGATATATACCCCGCGTGCTTGCAATAACGGCCACAACGCTTGCTCCGAGGCAATGGATTGGGTTCTTAAATCATCAAGTTGACTGGGAGTATAGCCGCTATCGAGACTAAATTGTACGGGTATAAGGTCAATTTCGGCACCAAGTGCCACTATGTTACGAGCACCCAGATTTTTCATCCGATCAATCTGCGAAATATAGGCGGATGCATAATCATTGGCATCGTAACTTAGAGCATCAATAAATGCAGTCGTGATATCGTTGCGATAAATACCCACAATCACCAGATCGTTTTTATTAAAGCGACCACGGTCATTTGCAAAAAAACCGACCTGATCGGATAGCGTAAATACGTCAGGGTAAGCTAATGCTGTTGCGCCAGAAATAGCATAATTCGTACCACCCGTTGCCGTATTGCCAATCAAACAATCAGGCGTGCTTGAACCGCAGGCAGCATCATAATCAATCAGGCGCGCTGCTGAGGCAGATGCGGCGGTCAATCCAAGCCGTTTGCTCAGAGATTCTGACCAATTATCGCCCACATTCGTTGGTCGCAGAACAAGAATGCGCGAGCCTGATCCATCCACAACCCCAAATGCGCCCACATCAGAGGTGCTATCTCCAAAAACATAGAAGTTGGGCTTTGGTTCTGCCAATGCCGGAGATGCGGCAACGACACTTATTGCTATTACGGAACACATTAAACGGGCAAATAATAAGCATGAGGGATAACGATAGTTCTTTTGCATATAACGACGCCTACCAGAAAAAATTTCTTGACCATCCTATCAAAGCATATTAATTATCGATTATCAATATATTTTTTCCTCTCACAGATAAGGAAAGTTTTTTATGTTCAGAAAATCATCGCTGGTAATGGCCATGTGTTCCGTTACTCTACTCTCTGGCTGTGCCACTATTATGGAGGGCAGCACCCAAAACATTAAAGTGTCTACCAATCCTTCAGGTGCGCGCTGCATCATCAAAAACGGTGAGAAAACCTTGGCAACGATAGAGGAGACTCCTGATTTTGTCGATGTCAAGAAACTAAAATCGGACGTAACGATTACGTGTGAGAAACCGGGATACGCGCCGATGCAGAAAACACTTGTTTCTGATTTTTCAAGAATGACCGCGGGAAATTTGGTATTTGGATTGGTCTCTCTGCCAGGTATTGGCGTAGATGCCGCCACGGGAGCCATTAATAAATACGATGATCGGGTTGAGCTGAAATTATCGCCAGCGCGTTGAGATTAGGCATATCACCTGTCGCAGCCGACAACCATATGCCATATTCAGTTTCATAATCGCTTGTTTTGTCTGGTCGCAGGTTCGCATAGCGTCTACAATGTCCTGCCAGCCTGCAAATGCCAATAGAAGACTTCTCCAATACGCAGATCTTCGAAGAAGCGTTAAAGTTCTATTCATTTCTATATTCAAGAATGTCGCCAGGTTGACATTCAAGCGCGTGACAAATGGCAATCAATGTTGAAAAGCGAATAGCTTTGGCTTTGCCAGTTTTCAAAATCGATAGATTTGCCAGAGTGATACCCGTCATTTCTGCAAGGTCGCTTAAGCGGACTTTACGCTTGGCTAACACAACATCCAGATTGACAACAATACGCATTTTATCCCTAAATGGTATATTTTTCGAAATCATGTAACGCCGATGCACGGCGCATGATCCGACCCACCACATAAAAAAATGCGCCTGCCATGATGTATTCTGGCTGAATGGCATAAAGAATGGATATATCAGCTAATGCGGGCGTCATACCACCGTAATAAAGAATGACACTCAGCAAAGGAAACGTAGCCGAATTAATAACTCCCATAAATGCTAACGCTATGCCGATACGGATAAAACAACTCGTGTTGCAGGTGTCAAATAGAATGCCACGACGATAATTTCTTGCCAATCGAATCACCTGAATGATGGCATAAATCCAAGCAATATGAGGTGCAGAACACAGTAATCCCACGCCAATTCGGATGCCTATGGGCAACGTTTCTAGAGGAATGCGCCATATCTCGGCCCCATGCATCAACATGATTGGCTGCAAAAAAATTTCCTCAATCGGCAGGATTATGCTCATCAGGCCAGAACACAGTGCCAATATGATGAGAGCAACACTCCATATATTTAATTCTTTATCGATCATAATTTTTCCAACTGTAGGGTTCACTTGTTTTCGGCTTCGCTTATGATGACACCATCATTTCATGGTGTTTTGGCTTCAGCGGTAAGCTCTTAGAAGCGTTAATTACCCCACTCTAACGCGAGCATTTCATACACAATCGCTTTGGCTTCCGCATCATAGCCATATTTTAGCAGGGTGCGAAAAACATCTTGCATCACGGCATTATCATAATGCAGCGGCACGAGTTGCAGCAAACGCACGCTCAGCAACAGGCTTTTCCCCTTATCACCCGCATTTAGTGACTGCACCAAGCCTGTGTGCAGTGTTGCCATTTCCTCCGCCACCACAGGATTATCAAACGATGCTAACAAAGCAGGCATGGAAAGGGGCAGGGGGTCTGCGTTGGTATCTCCATGGGGGAGTTTTTTGCCTAACGCGGAAAAATACGCGGTGACAACCCGTCCATAAAGGATATTTTTCTGTTGCCAACGATTAAAGCGGGCAACATTTTGTGGGTTAGTTGTATCTGCTGCATAGCTGCGTTGTAAAATATAATAGGGCAGAAGCGTTGTAAGTACTTGTGTTGCGGCGGCATTCCCATTGCGTTCCTCAATTTCCAGCAACGTGAGCCATAAACCTGCGCGGTCTGCATCCCCTGCTAATAACAGCAACGGCACTAAAGTGGGGGCAGCAAAAATGAATTGCTTACTCAATGGTACTTCAAAAGTCAGCGGATAAAACACTTTAGCAAAAGCAAGAATACTGCGATTTTCCGCGTTAAACGCGGTCAATATTTTTAGCAGGGAGAGTTTTTCTTCGAGTGTTTTTGTGCGTTGAATTTTCTGCCACAGCAACGCGTTTTCGCGCCCTGTGGGCAGGGGGTCATCCATCGCCACTTTGCCGAGGGCTTGTGTGTCGTCAATCGTGCCCCATTCATTCTCATTAAATTTTTCAGAACGATACAGATGTAGTAAGGTTTGAACATCAAGAGTATTACGGCTTACGGCTTGTTCGGCTGCTACAATCCGCGTGCCACTCCATAAAAAGGGGAGGGTGGCAAGACGGGGGAATAAGGTGGGATTGAGGGTGGGTTGCACCACAAGAGGCACATCTTTTTGCAGCAAAGAGAGTAGGGTTATTTGTAATAACGTGGGGTTCTCAAGCGTGGGGGCTTTGGGGCTTTGCTCTAACCCAAAAGCAGCAAGCTCAATAAAAGAATCTTTTACTTTGCCTTGTGTTGCTTGTTCTTGCAGTAGCCCGAACGATAATTCGGCAGCGGCTCTATTCCCCGAGGCTAACTGACACAAAAAGATAGTTTTTGCGATGTTTGGTGCATTTTCAGGGGCTTTTTCAAGGGCTTCTTGGTGAATCGCGCATCCTCGTTTGATGTCAGATTTTAAAAATGGCAGGTAAACCGCCATACGCCACGAACTTGGGGTATAGTCTTTGCGGGGAATGGTGTTGAGGAGTTCTTCTGCTGCAGTCACATTGCCCGTGCTAGCTAGTGTTTGCAGGCGTTGCCCCAAAAATGCGGCTGCATCGGTGGGCGGTGTTTGGCTTGGCGGTGCTTTTGCGGCCGCTTTTAAAACCCGCGCAATAATTTGTTGCGTGGTGGGCGAGGTGTATCCCCGCTCAATCGCTTGCAAAAGTGCGATAATTTCTGTTTGTGTTGCGTTGTCCCATAACGGTTGGGGAGCGCCGATGCCGCTATCATTAATATCAACGGCGGTAAGTTCACTGCTGGTGAGTGTTGCACGGGTTTGGGGCTTCAGGGCATCTGTTTGTGCAGCTAAAGTGTTAAGGGCGGGGGTAGTGCGCGGGGAGGGTATGACGGGAGTGGAGACAGGAGCACTACTGCACGCAGTGAGAAGAGCGCAAACAGACGCATAGCAAAGGAAGGAAAATCTATTCATTTTGCGGTTGTGGTGCGGGAGAGTCGCCTATAGGCGCAAGAACAGGTTGTGCCACGGCAGGAGGGATTGCAACAGGCGTTGGTTTTGGCGCGTTCTGTACCTTTAGCGCCTCGTCAAGCGGCACATCAATGCTGAGTGTTTTGTTTTCAGGCTCCACTTTCATCACAAACCCAGCAAAAAAGCCGAAAAGAATAATGGAAAGGAGGATTAAAACGAGGAACAGTTTTTTCATAGATGCTTTTTTTAATGATATTATGTAGGATGCATCATGCTTACAGGAAACAGTGTCCCAGCGCAATTTTTTTATCAAGGTGCCCCAAGGATTGAGGCATCGTGAACAGGTTTTTGGATAAACCCCTTGTCCTTGTGGGAATGATGGGCTGCGGCAAAACAACACTGGGCAGTGCACTAGCCAGAGAATGGGGCGTGAAGTTTTTTGATGTTGATGCGGTTATTGAACAGCACTTTCAAAAAACAGTTTCAGAAATTTTTGCAACCGAAGGCGAGGCGTTTTTTCGTGGAGCAGAAAGTGAAGTTATTAAGGCATTACTTGAACATGAGCAGGTGGTTATTGCTTTAGGTGGCGGCGCGTTTTTGAGTAAGCGCAATAGGAATATAATTAAAAACAAAGCATTGTCTGTTTTTTTAAAAGTACCAAGTGAGATACTGTTTCGCCGATTAGAGAAAAAAGCCGCGCATCGCCCTTTGTTGCAAAGCGGACAGGGCAATTTACGCGAGAGAATAGGCGTGTTATTAAAAGAGCGTGAACCCGTCTATGCACTGGCAGATGTAACGGTGAGCTTTGACAAACGCCAAAGTTTGAAACGGGCGATAGAATTTTTTGAAGAAGAAATAGCAGGAAAAATATAACTATATGCGTACTATAAAGGAGATTGTTCCTGTTGCACTAGAGAATCACCGTTACGAAATTATCATTGCGGCGAGTCTCTTGGAAGACATCATCACCCCCATTCAGGCAGTGCTCACAGGCAAACGCTGTGTGGTGATTAGCGATGCAACCGTTGCGCCGCTATATGCGGATGGTATTTTAAATCAGTTTGCAAAAGCAGGATATGCAGCAACGCTGATTACCATCAATTCAGGGGATAAAAACAAAAATTTCAGTAGCTTGCAGTATATTTGTGAGAAGTTACTTGATTTTAAAGTTGATAGAAATTGCTTTCTTGTTGCCTTAGGCGGCGGGGTGATTGGCGATATAACAGGGCTTGCGGCAAGCCTGATTTTGCGCGGTATTCCCTACATTCAGATTCCCACAACCTTGCTTGCACAGGTGGATAGCTCCGTGGGTGGCAAAACAGCGATTAATATGCCGCAGGGTAAAAATCTCGTGGGGGCGTTTTATCAGCCCAGCCTTGTGTTGATTGATTCAACGGTTCTGAGAACTTTAGGAAAAAGAGAAATATTAGCAGGTTATGCAGAAATATTAAAGTATGGACTGATTAATGACGCGCCATTTTTTGCGTGGTTAGAGCAACACGGTGCGGCTGTTTGTGCGCTAGACCCCGCCGCCGTTCATTATGCTGTTGCAACAAGTTGTCGTGCAAAAGCCGCAATTGTTGCCGCAGATGAAAAAGAAACCAGTGGTTTGCGTGCATTACTTAATCTAGGTCATACGTTTGGTCATGCGTTGGAAGCTGCTGTTGGCTACAGCGATACAGTGTTGCACGGCGAAGCGGTCGCTATGGGGTGCTTAATGGCGTTTCAGTTATCGGTAGATTTGGGGCAATGCCCGCCGCAGGATTTAGAACGATTGAAGCAGCACCAACAAGCATGCGGTTATGCGCTCACACTCCCAGCATTGGCAGATTTTCCGTGGCAGGCGGAAACTCTTGTTGAGCTGATGGCACTTGACAAAAAAGTGGCGGATCAAAAGAAAACTTTTGTACTGGCAAAAGGAATAGGGGCATCATACTTGGATAAAAACATAGATGACTCCTCTGTTATCAAGGCATTAAATAAGTTTATTAAAGTATAGGATTGTAAAAAATGGACATGAGTAGCGATATAATAGGTTTAATCTCTATTGTTTTCCTGTTGGGTTGCTCCGCTTTTTTTTCTATGTCAGAGACGGCTTTAACAGCAGCCTCGCGCCCGAAAATGCACCATGCAGAAAAACAGGGCAGCAAGAGAGCGGCCGTGGTGAATCACCTACGTCAAGATAGCGAAAGTCTCATCGGGTCGATTTTAGTAGGCAATAACCTTGTCAATATTTTAGCAACAGTGCTTACCACAACGGTTTTTACCAGCTTGTTTGGCGAAACAGGGGTTGTTTACGCAACAGTAGCCATGACCGTTGCTATTATTGTTTTCGCGGAAGTGTTGCCCAAAACCTACGCTTTTAACCATGCAGATAAAGTCGCGATGGTTGTTTCGTATTTTGTGCGGGGTTGGTTGTGGATTTCGTGGCCGATTACATGGACAATTCAGAAAGTGTCTCGCTTGTTATTGCGTTTGCTAGGGGTGAAAACATCAGCAGAATTGGGGCGATATTTGGGAGATGACGAGTTGCGCGGCGCGATTGATCTGCACGGCAACACGCCTGATCGCGATGATGTGCAGCAAGAACGCGCCATGCTCCGCAGTATTCTTGATTTAGATGCGGTAACGGTGGAAAAAATTATGACCCATCGTCGCAAAGCGATGATGCTCGACATTGAAATGCCCAAGGAAGAGTTGATAGAGGCGGTACTCAGTAGCCCGTATACGCGCATTCCGCTATGGAAAGATGACCCCAGTAACGTTGTGGGGGTGCTGCATGCAAAACCGCTGTTGCGGGCATTGCGTCAAACGCCCGATGTTGAAAAGTTGGATATTTTAGACCTTGCGAATGAGCCGTGGTTTATTCCTGAAACGGTGAACCTGCTTGATCAATTACAGGAATTTAGAGAACGGCGCGAGCATTTTGCGTTGGTTGTGGATGAATACGGCGCGTTGATGGGGATCGTCACGCTGGAAGATATTTTGGAAGAAATTGTGGGGGAGATTTCTGATGAGTTAGATTCGCCTGTAACGGGCGTGCGCCGCCATCCTGATGGCAGTTATTTGGTGCAAGGTTCTGTTACTATTCGCGATTTGAACCGTCAGTTTGATTGGGGTTTGCCTGAAAACCCTGCTGCCACCTTGGCAGGACTCATCATGCATGAAGCCCGCCAACTGCCAGACATAGGGCAGGTGTATAGCTTTTTTGATTTCCGTTTTGAGATTGTGCGGCGGCAACGCCATCAGGTGACGTTGATTAAGGTTAAGCAGCAACTATAGTGGTCTTGCTTTAGATTGATACAAGGAAGGCGAGGCGAAGTGTATATAATCATAGATGACCAGAAGTATGACGATGTAGCAATTTGAATGAAGACCGCTATATAATCCTTGTTGCCCTCTGTTTTTCTGCATGGTATATCTGTGCGAATGAGCACCTATCTTGATTTTGAACAGCCTATTCTCGAACTCGAGGGAAAAATTGAAGAGCTAAAACGCCTTCAAGATGCCGAGATGGATATTGCGGAAGAAGTGGCGCGGTTGTCCGAAAAAGTTGAGCGGATGCTGAAAGCAACCTACGGAAAACTCACGCCGTGGCAAAAAGTGCAGGTTGCACGTCATCCCAGCCGCCCGCGTTGCGGCGCATTCATTAATGCTCTCGTTGAAGATTTCACCCAGCTTGCAGGGGATAAACTGTATGGCGAAGATGCCGCCATCATCGGCGGGATTGGGTGTTTTCATGGGCGCAGTGTGATGGTGATTGGTCAAGAACGCGGGCATGATCTTGCCTCACGACTAAAGCATAATTTTGGGATGCCCAAGCCAGAAGGCTACAGAAAAGCACAACGCCTGATGAAAATGGCGGATCACTTTGGTTTGCCAATTTTAACCTTTGTTGATACCCCCGGTGCGTACCCCGGTATTGGCGCGGAAGAACGCGGCCAAGCAGAAGCTATTGCGCGGAGCATTGATATTGGGTTGAGTGTTACTGTACCGTTCATCACCACCGTTATTGGAGAGGGCGGTTCAGGCGGCGCGATTGCCCTTGCCACAGGCAACCGTGTGCTCATGTTGGAACATGCTGTCTATTCCGTTATCTCCCCTGAAGGATGCGCGTCAATTTTGTGGCGCAGCGCGGCTGAGGCAGAAACAGCCGCTGAAGCCCTTAAAATTACTGCACAGGATTTACACCGCCTTGGGGTGATTGATGAAATTGTTGCAGAACCCTTGGGCGGCGCACATCGCCACCCTACACAAGCTATCAATACGCTGAAAAGTGCTCTGGCGCGTCATTTGGATGAGTTGGCGGGAGAAGAGGCGGCTGTTTTGAAGCTGCAGCGGCAGGAAAAATTTCTTGCCATGGGGCGGGCGGCTTAAAAAATTAACTATTTATCAATACTTTAAGCCTCTGAAAGCCACCTAAAAAAACACCGATTTTTGAAAAAATGGCGGAACTCTGCCGTCAAATCAATGTTTCACGTGAAACATATATAGTATTAGTGAAAAATATAAATCAAAAATAGCAACTCTATAATTGCTCACCACTTTGTAGGTTCGGGTATGAGCCCACCGCATATTGATGTAGTATCCCTGCAATCAACGTATCACGTGGCATTCCTTGTTGTGCAGCTTTTATAGTCAACAAATCAACATCAGATTTTTCAAGTGCAAGATGGAGATGATGCTTATTCTTTAGGCGTGTATTGCGTGCAATCAGCGGTGCTAAGGCCATATCCGCCGTAGCAGTCGAGGATTGATTTAATGTTCCTGCACTAAACGCTTCAAGAATTTCTTGCTCTTCGCTATCGAGTTTCATGTTAAGAATCCTTTTGGAGTCGTGCTTTATAGTGTTTTGTCGCGGTACGGCTTGGAAAAATAGTTTTCAGAAAAACACTATTTTCTTGCCGAATAAACGGCACTAAATAAACATATCCTGCTATATCGAGTTCGTAAATTTGTTGATGTGGATACTTCTCTTGGTTGGGATGGTCATAAACGTTTAAGATGTTGCCTGCTTCAATCAGTCTAATAACAGCATCGAAATTAATGCCGCGTTCTCGTTCTAATAACGCGCTTTTCTCTGCATTGTATTCATACTGAACAGCAGAACCATCTACAGTAAAATTATGCATAATAACAGCGCTTTGTCAAGATTTTACAGGAAATATAGTGATTCTATCCACATCAACCAAATCGTCCTGTAATGTATCCTTGGGTTTTTTCATGCTTGGGGCGGGTGAAAATTTGATCGGTATCGCCCACTTCAATGATGCTGCCAAGATGAAAAAATGCGGTTTTTTGCGAGACACGCGCTGCTTGTTGCATGGAGTGGGTTACAATAACGATGGTGAAATTGGCGCGTAGCTCATCCATCAGCTCTTCAATACGCGCTGTTGCGATGGGATCAAGCGCAGAGCATGGCTCGTCCATTAAAATCACTTCAGGGTTCACCGCAATAGCGCGCGCAATACAAAGACGTTGCTGTTGTCCGCCTGAAAGGCTTGTGCCTGCTTCTTTGAGGCGGTCTTTTACTTCTTCCCACAGCCCTGCTTTGGTAAGACTTGTTACCACAATATGCTCTAAATCAGCTTTGTGCCGCGCAATTCCATGAATCCGCGCACCATATGCAACATTATCGAAAATAGATTTCGGGAAGGGATTAGGCTTTTGAAAAACCATGCCAATGCGGGCGCGAAGGCTCACCACATCCACGCTTGCATCATAAATATTACTGCCATCCAGTGTGATGTTTCCCGTAACGCGACAGCCCTCAACCACATCATTCATGCGGTTAAGGCAGCGCAAAAAAGTTGATTTTCCACAGCCTGAAGGACCAATCAGCGCGGTGACTTGCTTTTCATCAATATCAAGGCAAATGTCTTTAAGTGCTTGTTTTGCGCCATAAAACACAGAAACATCTTCTGCGCGCATCTTGAGTGTTGCCGCCATGGTTACCACTTCTTTTCTAGCTTTTTGCGTAAATAAATTGCTGTTGCATTCATGGTGAGTAAAAACACCATCAGCACGAGAATTGCTGCTGCTGTTTTTTCCTGATAGCCGATTTCAGGATTGCTTGACCAGAGGAAAATCTGCACGGGTAATACTGTTGCGGAACTGCCTAAGTTCTGCGGAATATCGCTAATAAACGCCACCATCCCAATCAGCAATAGCGGGGCAGTTTCCCCCACAGCACGGGCAATACCTAAAATCATCCCTGTTAAAATCCCTGGGATGGCACAGGGAACAACATGATGAAACACCACTTGCACGGGCGATGCGCCTAATCCTTGCGCTGCTTGACGAATGGAATCGGGCACACTTTGGAGTGCCGCGCGAGTGGCAATAATCGCAGTGGGAAGGGTGAGGAGGGCAAGAACCGCGCCGCCCACCAAGGGAGAAGAGCGTGGCCATTCAAAAAACACAAGAAAAACAGAGAGACCTAATAAGCCATAAATAATAGAGGGGACAGCGGCTAGGTTGTTGATATTTATTTCAATAATATTGCGGAGGCGGCTGTTGCCTGCAAATTCCTCTAAGTAAATCGCTGCCATGATGCCTAACGGAAAGGCGAGTACAATGGTAATCCCCAGCGTCATGATTGTGCCAACTAACGCGCCTAAGATGCCCGCTGATTCAGGCTGCCGAGAATCTGCCGCTGTAAAGAATGTCTTGTTGAATTGTTCTTTTATGTTGTTTTGCGTGATGAGTTTTTCTAGTGCCTGTTGTTGAACAGGAGAGAGGGAGCTTTGCGTTTTATTATCGCGATGATGCTTAATGTATTGATCAGCAGCATCACTTAAAGGTAGCCACACCGTTTCTGTTGAATTGATGAGAGCGGGATTTTCTAAAACACGTTGACGCAACACATCTTCTGCAGCGGAACTGAGGAGGGCGGCAACCAGCTTTTTTTCTCCCCGCGTTTTTATTTCGGGGAAACTTTCTAATAACGTATCCCGCACTAATCCTCTAAAATCACTGCTGCGGATGGTTTGTGGCGAGAGAACATCAATATCATTGCGATCGTAATAAATTGTGAGAGAGACCATAGATTGCCGAAAGGCAGGTATTGCCTTGCTACCTAAATCTAACAGCAGCACCGCCAACATGGTTGTGGCAAAAATGATAGACAGCAAACCACAGGTGCGGAAAATTTTCTCACGACGATGGCGTTTCTTGAGATGCTTTGCTGTATCAATCATATTTTTCTCGATACCTTCTGACAAACCACATAGCAATAATGTTAAATATCAGCGTTATAAATAAAAGTATTAAACCAAGAGCGAAAGCAGCAAGGGTTTTAGGACTATCAAATTCTTGGTCACCCACCAACAAACTCACAATCTGCACCGTCACTGTTGTAACGACCTCAAGGGGATTGAGGGTAAGATTCGCCGCCATCCCTGCTGCCATCACCACAATCATGGTCTCGCCAATAGCCCGAGAGATAGCAAGGAGTAGTGCGCTCACCAATCCCGGTAGAGCGGCGGGTAGTACTACAAAGCGCACGGTTTCATATTTCGTTGCGCCTAAACCAAAGGAGCCATCGCGCAAGCGTTGTGGCACAGCGCGGATAATATCGTCTGATAACGAGGAAACAAAAGGGATAATCATAATGCCCATTACAAACCCTGCGGCAAGCGCACTTTCAGAGGCGACAGAGAATCCCATATCGCTCGCAATATTCCGAATGAGGGGGGCAACGGTAACAATCGCAAAAAAGCCATACACAACAGTAGGAACACCCGCTAACAATTCTAGTAAGGGTTTGGCAATGGCACGGGCACGATTGCTCGCATAATCGCTCATATAAATGGCAGACATGAGTCCGATAGGGGCAGCGATGCTAATGGCAATAAATGTAATAAGTAGTGTGCCTGTAAACAGCGGCACTGCGCCAAACGCCCCTGTACTGCCGACTTGGTCAGCACGAATTGCCGTTTGCGGACTCCAATTCAGCCCGAACAAAAATTCTGACATCGGCACTTTGCCGAAAAAGCGAATGCTCTCAAAAATGAGCGAAAGTACAATCCCTAAGGTGACGAGCACTGCCAACAGCGAGCTTGTTAGCAGAATAATCTTAATCATCCCTTCCACATAACGCCGTGCGTTAAAACGGGGCGTGATGCAATACATCCCTGCTATGATGCCTAAAACACCTGCTAAGGTTGTTGCGCCGTATAGCGATACTGGACTGGCATTATTCTTGATTAAGCCAATGAAAATAAAAAATGTAAAGAGGCTAAAACCGAATGTGAGTAATGCTGTGAACCAGCCGAATGTGGGGGGCAGGGCACGTAATGCCCCCCCCGTTCTCTCTGCAAGCTTCTCTGCCTTAGCTTTGCCCAGAAGAAAAGCAATAACAGAAATGCACAAAATTATGCCCAGAGAAACAAGCATGGAAAACTATTTTTTCAGTGCAGGCGCAAGGACTTTAGCATCTTTGAGGCGGGCACGTTGTGCATTCCGCAGCTCTGTCATCAATGGGATTAAGCCCTTTTCGCCCAAATACCCATCATCACTCATGGCTTCCTCGCTGGTGAACTCTGTGAGGAATTCTTGCAGTCCGCGACCACTATTCAAATGTGATTTTTTGAAATACACAAACAAAGAGCGTGCAACGGGATATTTACCGTCTGCAATATTTTCAAAAGTGGGCATCACGCCATCAATAGGCAATGCTTTGATTTTTTGCGTATTTTGCTCAAGATAGCTATAGCCAAAAATGCCGATAGCATCTTTGTTGCTCTCTAAGCGTTGAATGATGACGTTGTCATTTTCACCTGCTTCAATAAATGCGCCATCTTCACGCAGGGTGCTGCAAGCAGCAAGGTGTTCTTGCTTGTTTAGTTTTGCGAGTTCAGGCACAGCACCACAGCCGCGTTCCATCACCAGATCAACAAACGCATCGCGTGTGCCAGAGGTGGGAGGGGGACCATACACTTCAATTTTTTGCTTAGGCAATTTGCTATCAACATCATCCCATGTTTTATAAGGGTTCGCAACGAGCTTGCCTTTTACGGGAACTTTTTTTGCAAGAGCGAGGAAAATTTGTTGATCATTAAGGCTGAACTCTGCGCCATTTTTGCCATTGCCGATAACGATGCCATCATAGCCGATTTGTAATTCTACAACGTCTTTAATGCCGTTTTTCGCACACTGGGCAATTTCGCTGTCTTTAATTTGACGCGAGGCATTCGCAATATCGGCTGCATTCTTGCCTTCGCCTTCGCAAAACAATTTAATGCCGCCGCCTGTGCCTGTGGCTTCCACAATGGGGGTGGGGTAGCTATAAACTTTGCTGAAATGTTCTGCAACCGCTGTAGAAAAAGGGAATACGGTTGATGAGCCAACAATGCGTAGGGCTTGAGCTTTATCTGCCGCAAAAGCAGGAACAGCAAGGATAAGAGCAAGAGCCGTGGCGGTGAGGAATGTTTTTTTCATAGCAGCCTCTTTTAAGAAAAAGTATAGGTGTCTGCTCTTTAGCAAATTATAAGACTCGATGGTATAAAATTTTTATTACTCTTTAACACAAAGCAATTATAAGCGCGTTATGACATCCCCTCTCGTACAAACACTCTTGCAGAAAAACGCTCCTCAGCAGCCGCCTGTATGGATTATGCGCCAAGCAGGAAGATATTTGCCTGAATACTTGAAAGTGCGGGCAGAGGCGGGCAGTTTTATGAATCTGTGCCGTAACCCTGCTTTAGCAGCGGAGGTAACACTGCAACCGTTGCGTCGCTTCAATCTTGATGCGGCAATTATTTTCTCCGATATTCTAATGATTCCTTACGGTTTGGGGCAGCATGTCACCTTTGTGGAAGGAGAGGGGCCAAAACTGAGCCGTCTTGACCACCCCAACGATTTTCATTTTCTAAAACCTCTAAAAACTGCACAAGCATTGCAACCTGTTTACGACGCTTTGGGATTGGTGAAGGAAAAACTGTCTGAGAATAAGTCTTTGATTGGCTTTGCGGGCGCACCGTGGACGGTGGCAACCTATATGATTGAAGGGGGCAGCAGCCGCACGTTTGAGAAAACCAAAGCATTTGTGGCAGCGTTCCCCGAGGGTATGCAAACGCTGATGGATATTCTTGTTGAGGCAACCGCCGCGCATTTGCTTGCACAAATACAGGCAGGTGCAGATGTGGTTCAACTGTTTGACAGTTGGGCAGGCGCATTGACAGGAGACGATTTTGCACGGTGGGTTATTGCCCCCAACAAGGCAATTATTGCGCGTGTAAAACAAGCCGCTCCCCATGTTCCCGTTATTGGTTTCCCGCGTAAAGCACGAGGAGCAGATTTAACACACTATTGTGTGCAAACGGGTATTGATGGTGTGGGGATTGATGAGGATTTGAGTCCTGCTGAAGCGTGTGCCCTTGTGCCGCCTTCCATCACCCTTCAAGGGAATATCTCGCCGCAAGTGTTGGTTGCGGGCGGCGCGGCATTAGAACAAGCGATAGACGCGTGCTTAGAAGGCTTCAAAGGGCGGTCGCATATTTTTAATTTGGGGCATGGCGTAGTGCCACAAACACCGCCTGATAATGTGGCGGCATTGGTGGCACGCGTGAAATTCTCTTAGAGAAATTTGAGTGCCATACTATAATAGAGCGGAATCCCAATCATCACGTTGAATGGAAAAGTGATGGCAAGAGACATCGGCACATAGATTGAAGCTTGTGCTTCTGGCAAAGCGAGTCGCATGGCGGCAGGCACCGCGATATACGATGCACTTGCACAGAGCACCGTAAACAACATCCCTGTGCCAACATCCATGCCAAGGGCACTGCTCATCGCTAAACCTATCGCCGCACCAATAAGCGGCATGTAAATCCCAAACAGCACCAACGGCAACGTGAAGGCGCGTAAATTGGTCATTTGGCGGGCAACCAGCAAGCCCATATCAAGCAAGAATAACGCAAGAATCCCTTGAAACGGCGTGACTAAAAAGCCCTCCATTTTGTCCATGCCGCTTTGCCCCGTAAGGCATCCAATAATGAACGCGCCAAACAACAACAAAATAGAGCCATTCGTGAAAATTTCGCGGTTAAACAGCTTTTTTGTTTCTTGTTCGTGGATGGTGCTGGGGGCAGCGCGATGCGCAATAAATAAAGCAGAAATGATGGCAGGGGCTTCCATGAGTGCAAGTATCGCCACAATATACCCCGCATATGCAACCTCATTCACTTTTAAGAATGCCGCTGCTGTGGCAAATGTTACCATGCTGATAGAGCCATAATGCGCTGCAACCGCTGCCGCTGTGGGGCTATCTAGTTTTGTTGTCCAGCGTAAAAGAGCATACCCTAAGAAAGGTTGCACAAAGCCAAACGCAACCCCTGCACCAATCGCCGCAAGGACTTCACCGTTAATATCAGGCGTATTCGCAATTGCCACGCCGCCTTTAAAGCCAATCGCCATCATGAGATACAGCGAGAGATAGCGGCTGATACTTTCGGGGATTTCCAGATCAGATTTAATAACGCCCGCGATAATCCCTAAAACGAAAAAGAGGATGGCGGGAGAGAGAAAATTTTGCGCGAGGCTGTGTAGGATATCCATGAAAGTTCCTTTTCGGTTTCTTACTATAAAATTTTAGTGTTGTGAAAGTAATTATACCTGTTGCACATGAAGAATGTGCAACGTTTCGCTCAAGCGCCGCGCGGGCTTTACCGCTCGCAAGATATTTTTGCAAATCTTCAGGTGCGAGCGGTATATTACTCTCCCCCCAACAGCCCCCGCAAATACTGCCGTTCTTGCCCTTCAGAGTGATGCAATTTATCTTGTATGGTTTGCATAAGCTGGCGGAGTTGGTTTGCCTCCACCGCATCAGGTACAGGGTAGCGACTGTTTAGCGGGTTTTGCGGTGCTGCGCCTTGCAACGAGGGAAAAGGAAGCGACGGATTTTGTTGTTGCAGTTGTTTTGAGGCTTGTTGCAGCGTTTTTTCCAGCGCATTCACCGCTTCATGTTGGGCATCCAAACTTTGTTGTTGCTGTTGTCCCCCTAAGGCTTTTAGGCTTTTTTGCATCGCCTCAAGCGCTTGGGTTAAGCCTTCAAGCGGCAGTTCCGTGCCCTTTCCTTGCGCCATAATTTTTTTTAACAAGGGAATAAGCTGTTGCTGCACTTGGGCGAGTTTTTCCAACTCGGTTGGCGCGTTCGTTTCCCCTGTTTTTTTGAGTAAGTTCCGTTGTGCTTGGGTAAGGTTTTGCATATCCTCTAATAACGCGAGGGATTTTTGCAATTGCGGGGATATTTCTTGCGGGTTCTGCAAATTCTCCATCATTTGTTGGAGGGAATCGAGGCGTTTGAGCGCGTCCTCTGGCTTGCCGCTATTGGCAAGCGTTTCGATGGATTCAAGATATTTTTGTAAGCCACTCATGTTCACATCGGGCGGTGGTGCGCCTTTGGGTGTTTGTTGTGCCGCCATGCTTTGGATGTATTTTTCCAAGGCGGCGTTAAATTCTTTTAACGCTTGCTGTAGGGCTTCTGTATCACGGTTTGGGTTGGCAAGTAGCTCTCTTAGTTTGTCGGCTGCTTGCCGCATATTCTCTGCTTCGCGTCCTGTTGTCCCCTGTTCCAAACGCACGGCTGTTTGCCATAATAATATAGCGGCACTGTCAATCGGGGGTATGGCAATGCTGAGGCGTTGCAGCGCACTGATGAACGACAGATAGGCGGTGAAATCCTCCCTAAAAATCGGTGCAGGATTTTCTAAATAGGGGCTAAGAATTGCAACGACTTTTGGCGGTGTGAGTGTATTGTCTAACAACTTTTTGCGCGTCTCGATAATGTGCTTTGCAACAGGGTGCGTGAAAATGCGTTCAGGGAGGGGGATGGTGACAGGGGCGGTGGCGGTGGTTTGCCCCGCGCTATCGGTGGCGATGAGCGAGAGGCTCACCTTTTGTCCTGCAAACGGCAACTCGCTAAAGTCTGCCGTTGCTTGCGTTGTAAGGGTTTTAAGCGGATTCTCCCAAGCATAGAGTGTCTGCTGATGAGGTTTGTTTTTTTGCGGGGAAAGCAGAACCTCAATACGCACAATCCCATAATCATCACTGGTGGCGAATGGCAGCGTGAGACTGTTTTGCTGGTTAAGAATGATTTTATCCGTCAGCGCAATTTTCGGGGCTAAATCCGCAATAACATTAATATTCCACGGCGCGGCTGTCAGCAGTCCGCTTTTTAAGCGATACGACCCGCTTGCCGTCAGCGGTGTATTGAGTTGCTGGTCATCGTCGCTATGGTCAACAAATCGTAGCGTATCACCGCCATGTTTCACGCTTAAGGGTAAAAACGTATGCGCTGCTGTGAGTTTTAAAACAGAGCCGTGTGGCACGTTTATTTCCTTCTCATCAGTGGGCAGCATGATAGCTGGAAGCCCTGTGTATGCGGGCGGTTCAATCCACCCCGTCACCGTTGGCAACGTGGTAAATCCGTTGATCGCCACAGCGGGGCGTAAGGTCTCTTGAATGTTTTCCCGCGCTGCAGGAGACAGCAATACTAGGGACAAGATCACTGTCATGGCAATCAGCGTAGAATTTTGAACACTGATTAATATTTTAGTTTTGAAAGCAAAGCGTATGCTTTTCAACTTTCTCGAAAGCCACGATTTTGATTGGGTTTGATGCAACTGCCAAAGGGCTTGTTCCAGCGGTGTTTTTGCCTGTGAGGGGGTGTCTTTTTGCACGGCAAACGGCTGGTGCTTCAAAAGGCTAGCGCGTTCAATTTGTTGTTCGGCTTCTTTTAAAGTGGGCAGCGGCAGCGTGCGTACTGTTTTTATAACCGCATTTGCTATAAAGCCCAACACAGCCACCACACACCCGATATGCAGCCACAGTGGCAGCGCAAGAAATAATCCCGTTGTGGCGAGCAGCAAAAAAACGAGCGTGATAAGCGCGGTATCTTTAAGTTTTAAAACAAAACGATGGAGGTAAAGCCAAGCCTGTGCTTGCCAATAGAGAGCGCGGGAAACGGTGGTGGGCTTTACGTCAACCACGGTGCATCCTGATAAAGCCGTTGTAACTCCTGATAGTCAGGGCGGCGTTTGATAATGGCGTGTTTATCGCCCTCCACCAGAATTTCTGCAGCGGGTAGCCGCATATTATAGGCAGACCCGAGCACCGTGCCGTACGCCCCCGTATCCAGCATTACAATCACATCGCCCTCTGTTAAAGTCGGTAGTTGAATGTTGCGATTAAACACATCCGTTGATTCGCACACAGGCCCCACAACGTCATATTGTTGTGTGGTATGATGGGATTGGTGGAGCGGTAATAAACGGTGCTCAGCCTCATACAGCGCGGTGCGCATAAAATCATTCATGCCTGCATCCACCACGGCGAACGCTTTATTTTTTGTTTGTTTCACATAAATAACCGATGTGACGAGTACACCCGCTTTGCCCACCAAATATCGCCCTGGTTCAAAAATTAATTGCAGTGGCAACTCCTGCGTTACGCGTTTTACCATCGCGCCAAATTCTGCTAAAGGGGGTAGAATTTCCTCATTATAGGCAATGCCAAAACCGCCACCGAGGTCAAGGCGTTTCAAGGGATAGCCGTCTGCAATCAACTCCTTGACGAGGGTAACAACTTTGGTGAAGGCCTGCTCAAACGGCGTGAGGGAAGTCAGTTGCGAGCCAATATGCACCGCAATGCCTTCCACCGCAATATGCGGCAATGTTTTGCTCAGACGCAGAATATCGGGGATGCTGTCCCATGCGATACCAAACTTATTTTCGCTTAAACCCGTGGTGATTTTCGCGTGGGTTTTTGCATCCACATCAGGGTTCACGCGCAAGGCAACCCGCGCTGTGAGGTTCAGTGTTGCGGCAACCGCGTTAATGCTTTCCAATTCTTCGGCGGATTCCACATTGAGCTGCAAAATGTTGCTGGTAAGCGCGAACGCAATTTCCTGCTTGGTTTTTCCCACACCTGCAAACACAATTTTTTCTGGCAGAATATCGCATTGTAAAGCAAGGCGCAATTCGCCCTCGGATACCACATCCGCGCCAGCCCCCTGTTGCGCGAGTAGCTTGATAATGCTGGGATTTGAATTTGCTTTCATCGCATAACAAACAAGGGCATTGGTGCCGTTGAACGCGTTTGTATAATCTTGAAATGCTTGTTTTATCGCGCTTGCCGCATAGCAATAAAACGGGGTTTTCACTGTCGTAGCCAGCGTTGCAAGAGACACGTTTTCGGCGTGTAGGATATTATCTTTGTAAGAAAAAAATGACATGATATTTATTATAGTTAGCGATGTATAAAAGGCGTGTCATTCCTGCGCAGGCGGGAATCCAGAATACTACATTGCCTCTGGATTCCCGCCTGCGCGGGAATGACACCTCGACTATACTTGCTATAACGCATTGCTTAAGTCTTTCCATGTTGGATTATTTTTTTCAATAAGCTTTAGTTTCCAGTGCCTATTCCATTTTTTAATTTGTTTTTCGCGCATAATAGCAAATTCTATTTCTTCGCATACTTCAAACCATACCAATGTTTTTACGCCGTATTTTTTTGTAAATCCATCAGCCATATCACGTTGATGTTCGTATATTCTACGCGGCATATTATTTGTTACACCTACATATAAAGTGCCGTTCTGCTGGCTAGCAAGAATATACACAAAATACTGTTTTGTAAGCATAACGGAATCTATGTAAAATGTTCCCAACTACTTTTGTGCAGGATACTGTTGCGGATAGGTTGACGGCACGCCTTCAGGCGGTTGCAAATCACCGCGCACGCCACAGGCGGTAAGGAGGAGGCAAACCAACCCTAAAAACCCTAGATTTCTTACCATCCCCATTTTTCCTTCTCCCGTTTCCGTAGCATCTGTTGCTGCTGCTGATAATCTTGCGGCACTTCAATTTTTGGCTGTGAATAATCGGTTTGTTGCGGCGTGGTGTTCGGCAGCGGCGTGGTGATTTCATCCACAATATTGAGCGTGGTGCAACTGCTAAGAGCCAATAAAATCAATCCAAAAGCGAGAGTTTTTTGCATGAAAGTCCTTATGATCCCAAGGTTGCGAGAGCCGCTGTAATCGCTTGTTTCACGCGTGTTGGTGCAGTGCCGCCCAAACTTTGCCGACTATTCACCGAGGCTTCTAACGTGAGTACAGACAACACTTCTGCTGTGATGCGCGGCTCAACACCTTGCATCTGCTCTAAAGACAACTCATGCAGTTGCACGCCCTGTGTTTCTGCCATTTTTACCAACGTTCCCGTGATATGATGGGCATCCCGAAATGGCATGTTGAGGGTGCGTACCAACCAATCGGCTAAATCCGTTGCGGTGAGATAGCCCTTTTGTGCCGCTGCTAGCATCGCCTCGCTGTTGGCGGTCATATCATCAACCATGCCTGTCATCACCGCAAGACAAACGCTTAAGCTGTCATAGCCATCAAACACAGGCTCTTTATCTTCTTGCAAATCTTTGCTGTACGCCAGCGGCAAACCCTTCATCAGGGTGAGAAGCGCGGTCAAATCGCCAAACACCCGCCCTGTCTTGCCGCGTATCAATTCTGCTGCATCAGGGTTACGCTTTTGCGGCATGATGGAACTGCCTGTCGTGTAGGCATCGCTTAAAGAAATAAAGTTAAATTGCGGCGTACACCACAGCACAATTTCTTCCGCAAAACGCGACAGATGCACCATGGTGATGCTCGCACAACTCAAAAATTCTGCGGCAAAATCGCGTGCCGAGACAGCATCCAGCGAATTTCGACACGGGTTGTTAAACCCCAGTGCATTAGCAGTTTGATTGCGATCGATCGGAAACGGCGTACCTGCTAACGCTGCCGCCCCCAACGGGCATTCATTCAGCCGTTTGCGACAATCTTGGAAACGGCTTTTGTCCCGTCCGAACATCTCCACATATGCAAGCAAATGATGCCCAAATGTGATGGGTTGTGCGGGTTGCAGGTGGGTGAACCCCGGCATAATCGTCTCGCTATAGGTTTCTGCCTTAGCAAGCAGTGCCTTTTGCAGGCGAGTCAGTTGCTCTTCCACACTCTCAATCGCGGTGCGTACCCACAGCCGAAAATCTGTTGCAACTTGGTCGTTGCGTGAACGCGCCGTATGCAAGCGTTTTGCAGGCTCTCCCACCAGCGTGAATAACCGTGTTTCCACATTCATATGAATGTCTTCAAGGCTTTCATCAAAGGTGAATACACCATCCGCAATTTCTTGCGCGATTTGACTTAAGCCCTGTTGAATAGCGGTATTGTCCGCCGCCGTGATAATACCCTGTTGCGCCAGCATGGTGGCATGGGCTTGTGAGCCTTGAATATCCTGTGCAGCAAAGCGTTTATCAAAACCAATGGAGGCATTGATTTGTTGGAGAAGGGCAGAGGGCGAAGCAGAAAATCTGCCGCCCCAAATGGTGCTAGGGGAAGATGTCATAGCACGCACTATAGCGAGAAGTG
>CANGXP010000017.1 GCA_947457935.1 Alphaproteobacteria bacterium
AACGCGCCGCATATGCCCTCAAAACTACCGTCTATCAACTAAAAGAAAAATTACTCTATGACTATGTATATTCAGCGTTGAATAATCCACTCAGACTTGTGATGTGAATCACTCAGCTGCGTAAGTCCTGGCATAGTGGTTTTAAATAGAGGATTTTTTTATGAGCCAAGAGCCAAGAGCCAAGAGCATGCTAGCGCGCTTTCAACACGCATGTAAAAATTTTCGGAAAAGCCTTGGTGGCTTTGGCGTTATTGAAGCGGCGTTTACGTTGCCTATTTTTATAGGGATAACGTTTGCGATTATTGATTACGGCTTGATGATGAGCAACCGCAGCTCAACGGTTGGCAACATCAGCAGTTTATCGCGGACGATACAAGATAACCCCAATATTTCTGCGGCAGAATTAAATGCGCTGGTGGTGAATGCGGGGGGCGGAAATGTTAACTTCACCTCGGCGGGCAATTGTTTTTGTGCGCAATCTTTTGGAGACCAAGCCTCTGCACAAGCCTTTGTGAATGGGGCGGGTTGTGGGGATGCTGCCTGTTCTGCTGGGGGACGCGATACAGGCACGGCTAATCCACGATACATCGGGGTGCGAGGGCAGGTGACCTATAATTTTATCACGCCTGTGAATAAGATTTTTGTGGGGGAGAGCACCAAAGTGCTGAAGTTTGGGCAGGTGGTGCCCGTGGGGATCACGGTTTGTCCTGCGGGGGAAGCGTTGACCAGCGCGGGAGTGTGCGCTGCCTCAACTGTCACCTGTGGTGCGGGGCAATTTCTTACAGCTAGCGGAACATGTTCGGCCGCCGTTCCTGATTGTATTGGGTATGGTAAGTCTTTACAATTTAGTGGTGGAGCTTGGAGTTGCGTTAATATGTTGGAAAGTATGGACATTATACAGCAGGAGTCGGCGATATGCGTCGCTTGGGGTGGTCCATATGAGGTTTACGCAACCTGTCCTTTTGGAACAAAGCTTTTAGCTTGTTCAGGTACATCTGGAGACACGCATCACATGTTCGAATTTTGGGCGGTATATGCACAAACAGATAATAATCGATGTCTGGGAAGAATAAAAGAACCTACTGCATGGGGGGCTCCTGAGGCCTGCGCTAGAGTCATCGCATCCTGCCTTAGAATAAACTAGAAAAGACAAGGAGAGCCACAATAAGTAGCTACGAATTTTTCATATTGCCTAAAACCCCCTAACCCTCACTATAAAATACGCCTAAATCTCGTTTAAATGACCGCTAGATAGTCTTTGAGAATTTTCTGCTACCACAGCAGCCGAAATTTTCTAAAGGCTATTTCTCGTCAATCCTGCGAAGAAAAATCCTAATCCCGTAAGTCCTGCCACAGTTCTTTTATCTTAGAAAAGAACCCTTCTGATTGCGGGCTGTTCTTGTGTGCCGCATCGGGGGTGTTGTGTTCGCCGCCATCAAATTCTTGCAGCAATTCTTTTTGCCGTTTGCTGAGATTAACAGGAGTTTCCACCATCACTTCTAAATACAAGTCTCCATAAGACGTGGAGCGCAAGACGCTCATCCCCTTGCCGCGCAAGCGGATGCGTTGTCCCGTTTGCGTGCCTTCGGGAATGCTCACCTCAAGTTTTTTGCCATCAATGCTGGGAATTTCAATTTTACCCCCCAAGGCGGCTGTAACCATGGGTATGGGGATTTGGCAGAGCAAATCTGCGCCTTCACGGGTATAAAAACGATGCGGTTTAAGCGTGATGAAAATATACAGATCGCCCGCTGCGCCGCCGCGCAATCCTGCCTCCCCTTCGCCTGACAAGCGAATGCGTGTGCCATCTTCCACGCCTGAAGGGATGGAGACTTCAAGGGTGCGTTGTTTTTCTTTGCGACCTTGCCCATTGCAGCTTTTGCACGGGTCTTCCATCACCACGCCCGCGCCGTTGCAAGAGGGACAGGTGCGTTCAATGGTGAAAAAGCCCTGTTGGCTGCGAATTTTGCCATATCCTTGACACATCGTGCAGGTGACAGAGCCAGAATTGCCGTTTGCGCCCGTGCCTAAACAATCATCGCACGATGCAGCGGCGGTGAGGCGGATTGTCGCATTTTTGCCCGAGTATGCCTCTTCAAGGCTGATTTCCATGTTATAGCGTAGGTCACTACCGCGATTATTTTGCTTTGCGCCACCACGACGACCGCCGCCCATGAAATCGCCGAACATTTCATCAAATAAATCTGAGAAACTGCCGCCCCCAAAATCAAAGCCACCGTTGCCGCCGCCAGCGCGACCGCCGCCCATGCCGCCTTGCGTATAGGCTTCGTGTCCGTAACGGTCATACGCCGCGCGTTTTTGTTCATCGCGCAAGGTGTCATAAGCTGCGCTGATTTCCTTGAATTTTTTTTCTGCCTCAGGATTATTGGGGTTTTTGTCAGGGTGATACTGCATGGCAAGTTTACGGTAGGCCTTTTTAAGGTCATCCGCTGAAGCAGTTTTTGTAACGCCAAGAGTTTTATAGAAATCAGACATAGTAATGCTTTAATGATGAGAAGAACTAACAAAGTGTAGGATTTATGCGAAACGACAGAAACATGCTGCGTGTGTTATTCCTGCCCCCACTTTCGTGAGGGTAAACTCCAGCGGGAATCCACTCTTGTTCTTGCTCAAAATGTGGATCCCCCTTTTCAGGGGGATGACACGCGGAGTCATCACTTCGCCTAAATCCTAAAAAGTTCTTTTCAGATAAGCTGTAAAACGTCTTCCGTCAACCATCCGCTTTGATGTTGCAGTATCAATATTTTTCCGTTACCAACATGCGATATGCTGCAGTATACCGAAAAACAACTCAACACCTATTTTGGCTATGCGGTAATGGATCGTGCGCGGGACTATGCCGCAGGGCGGCGCATTCACCAATTTAACGTGCAAAATATGCCGAACGGCTATCGTCTGCAAGCAAAAGTGCAGGGAGATGGGCGGCTGTACGTTACAACAGTATGGGCAGCCGAGAAAAACGACACACTAGAATTGCGGACAGATTGTTCTTGCCCTGTGGGCGAACGCTGCAAACATGCCGCCGCCTTATTATTATTTTATCAAAAACAGCAAGCTACCCCGAAACTTATTTCCAATAATACAAGTAAGCCCAATTTGCCGCTTGATTTGCAACAGTGGCTTACTGACATTTCAAAAACCACCCAAGAAAGCGTGGCAAAACAAGCAGAAACACGCAGTTTTTCAAAGCGTACGCTGTGTTATGTGCTGGACTATCAAACAACCGCGACGCAAAGACGGATTACCACGGTATCGCTGTATTCCCTGCCTGTCTCCACAGAGGGGGTGTTGGATTATAACACGATAACCGACTATGCCCCTGAATCTGTTTTTAAAGCAAATCCGCCGCAATTTATTCGCCAGCAAGACGTGTTGATTGCAAAAGAATTAGGCTATGGTGGCAAGGTGCTGGAAGGTGTGAAAGCCCTGCCGCTGTTAAAGAAAATTATCAATACAGGGCGTGCGTATTGGGGCGCATTGGAAAAGGGGAATGCGCCGTTAGTTTGGAGTGAAACTCTCCATGACGCAACATTTGATTGGGCAGTGATTGACACAAAAGGCACACAAAAACCTGTGTTGAACACCCCAGAAGCGCCGCACTTAATCACGCTCCCGCTTGATCCGCCCGTGTATGTAGATACGCAAACAAATACGGTAGGGATGCTGAAAGTTTCCGTGCCGCTGCCGATATTGGCACGATTGATGGAAGCGCCGCCCGTTGCCATCACCCAAGTGGAGGCGGTGGAAACGCGCCTGAAAGAACTAAGTCAAGAATACGGCTATGCTGTGCCCACACCACGCCCGTTAAAGCAAGAGTCGCGTAAAGCGAACAGCTTCACCCCCTGTTTGTTTTTGCAAGATACGCCCATTAAACGCCACGCAAAATATGGCTGGGGCATGGAAGATAGCAGCCTTGCAACGGCAATGCTTGCATGGCGATATGACGATGCGCCGCCCATTCCGTTTGGCGAAGACGGTGCTATCACCACGCTTTCTACAGACGGCACACTCACAACCCTACGCAGACAACGCACCGATGAGGTCGCGTTTTCTAAAATGCTGCCGAAAAACGGGTTGATACCGTTGGAAACAGTGCCGTTGCCCAATGTAACACTGCAAAACAAACAGAGCTTTTTTCTGCCCGACGTGGAAAAATTTGCAGGGGATACAGAAGAGGCATGGACGCACTTCATGCTGGAAACAGTGCCTATCCTTCGCAAGGCAGGATTTGAGATTATCATTGCGGAAGATTTTTCCTATAATGTGCAGCAGCCTGATGAATGGTATGGCGATGTGGAAGAGGGGGCAGAAGAAGCCGAAACCACAGGCATTGATTGGTTTGATTTCCATTTAGGCGTGGTGGTTGATGGGCAAAAAGTTGATATTGTCGCGCCGTTATTAAAAATGCTGCGCCGTTGGGGCAGTGATCCTACGGATTTCATTAAGAATGTATCCGAATCGAAAACAATCTCGATTCAACAGGAAAATGGCAAACGCCTTGTGTTGCCAGCACAGCGGGTTGCTGCCATTTTGCGGTTTTTGTTGAGTGTGGATAGCGGCGCAGGCGATGACTTAAAACTCAATCGGAGCAATGCGGTTGACCTTGTGGAGCTACAAGCTGCCCTTGAATCCAGTAAAATGCGCTGGTTTGAAAATAGCAAGCTGCGTAATTTAGGGGTTGCGTTGAAGGATAACGGCGGCATTCCGCATGTTTTATTGCCTTCTAGTATTAATGCGACTTTGCGCCCCTATCAGCAAGACGGGGTGAATTGGCTATCGTTCTTGCGTACACAGGGTGTGGGCGGGATTTTAGCGGATGACATGGGCTTGGGAAAAACCTTGCAAGCCTTGAGCTATATTCAACTGGAGAAAGAGGCAGGCAGGTTGCAACGCCGCCCCGTGTTGGTGATTGCCCCCACCAGTTTGATGTTCAACTGGAAAAATGAGGCGGAAAAATTCTGTCCCACTTTAAAAGTGCTAACGCTACAGGGACTTGATAGAAAGCAACATTTTAGAAATATTCCCCATGCCGATGTGGTGCTGACCACCTATCCGCTGTTGCCGTTTGATAAAGACATGTTGCTCAAGCACCGCTTTCACACAATCTTTTTGGATGAAGCGCAATATATCAAAAATGCGAAAGCAAAAACCACGCTGATTGCCTCGCAATTAAAGGCGGACAACCGTTTTTGCCTCACGGGCACCCCGCTTGAAAATCATCTAGGCGAGATTTGGTCGCTGTTTAATTTCCTGATGCCCGGATTTTTGCAAGACAGCAAAACTTTTACGAAGCACTATCGTAATCCCATTGAAAAGAAGCAAGATGAGGGCACACGGAAATATTTGTTGCAACGCGTCCGCCCGTTTTTATTGCGCCGCACGAAAGAGCAGGTGGCAACTGAACTGCCGCCCAAAACCGAGATTGTGCAGTATTGCGAACTAGAGCGCGAGCAACGCGAAGTGTATGAAGGCGTGCGGCTCAGGATGCACGAAAAAGTGCGTGCGGAAATTGCAGAGCGCGGATTGGCGCGGAGTCAAATCATCGTGTTGGATGCCCTGTTAAAATTGCGGCAAATTTGTTGTCATCCGCCGTTGTTAAAAAGCGAGGATACCAAAAAAATTACCGCGTCTGCCAAGCTGGAAGCTCTTACAGAACTCATTGAAAATTTGCTTGAAGAGGGGCGGCGCATCGTCATTTTCTCGCAATTTGTAGAGATGTTAAAAGTGATTGAAAAGACCCTCCAGAAAAAGGGTATTTCGTATAGTATGCTCACAGGGCAAACCAAAGACCGCGCCACGGTGGTGAACCAATTTCAAGAGGGGCAGACGGAAATTTTCCTGATTAGTTTAAAAGCAGGAGGGGTGGGGCTGAATCTCACGGCGGCTGATACCGTGATACATTATGACCCGTGGTGGAATCCCGCCGCTGAACGCCAAGCGGCAGACAGGGTGTATCGCATTGGGCAAGACAAGCCCGTGTTTGTCTATAAACTTATTGCGAAAGACACGGTGGAAGAGAAAATCCTTGCCTTGCAACAACGCAAACAAGACCTTGCTGATAGCCTGTTTAGTGAAGGCGGCGAGGCGATGAAAAAGTTGACACAGGCGGATGTGGAGAGCTTATTAGCAGCTTAGGTTCAGTTGATATTTGTCGTCTTTTGGTCTGCAAATGACGTTTTTCTGCGCTTCCGCTCCGCATGTACCAAGAGTACACTTGCGTTGCGGTTCTCGAAATTCCGCCATTTTCGCCTCAAAATACTTAAAATCTCAACAGAACCTAGAACCTGTACACTGATTATCTTTTTTAAATATAATTCCCGCTATGCACCTCCCCCCCGCCCTTGATGAATTTTTAGAAATGATGTCCGCCGAACGCGGTGCGGCAAACCATACCATCACGGCATATCAGCGCGATTTGTTGGATTACCTTGCGTTTCTTAACGCAAAGGCAATTCCCTTAAAACAAGTGCTTGAGGCGGATATTGAAGCCTATACAACAATGCTCCATACACAAAAACTTGCCGCTAGTAGCATTGCACGAAAAATCACCAGCATTCGGCAATTTCATCGTTTTTTGAATAACGAGGGGATGACAGCGCACAACCCTGCTGCTCTTATGGAATTTCCAAAACAGGCAAGGAATTTGCCAAAAATCTTAACAGAAGCAGATGTTTCCAAACTCCTTACAACCGCCGCTGAGGACACAACCCCCCAAGGCATACGCCTTACCGCGATGTTGGAAGTATTGTATGCAACGGGATTACGGGTGAGTGAACTGGTGTCCTTGCCACTTGCAGCGGTGCTTCGTGCCCCTGATTTTATCAGTGTGATGGGCAAGCGACAAAAAGAACGCCTCGTGATGTTGACCCCGCCTGCAAAAGAGGCGCTCGCTGCATACATCCCGTTACGTCCGCTATTTTTTGGCAGCAAAGCGCAAAAAACGTCACCGTGGCTGTTCCCGTCAAGAAGTGCTGAGGGCTATACAACCCGTCAACAATTTGCGTTGTTATTAAAAGAGCTAACCTTGAAAGCGGGGTTGGATGCAGCAGCCGTTTCCCCGCACGTTTTGCGTCATGCCTTTGCAACGCATTTGCTGAATCACGGGGCAGATTTACGCAGCATTCAACAACTTTTAGGGCACAGCGATATTGCCACCACGCAAATTTATACGCACGTTCAGCAAGAAAGATTGTTTGAAACTGTTGCACAGCACCATCCGTTGTCACCGCGTAAAAAGCAGGGTGTAAAGCAAGAAAAATAAGAGGAAATTCCGCAGCGCAACATGAGGGAGACGCGCAAAGGCATGTAAACAGTCACTTTTTAATTGGCAAAAAGGAAGTTTTTGTGATAGAACAATTAAATTACTTATTTAATCGTAAATTAAGTGGAGGCTTTATGCCCTTATCGATTGCGGCATCTACGGTAAATACCAAAGATTTTTTCTCCCTTCCCCCTGAAACAGCGGTTGCGGAAGCAGCAAAACTGATGACAGAAAAATCCATTGGGGCGATTATGGTTATTGCTCCCAGAAGTGCAAAATTATTGGGGTTATTTACCGAGCGCGATTTGATGACGCGCGTTGTTGCAAAAGGGCTTAACCCTGCAACCACCACCCTTGATGAAGTAATGACAAAAGACTTGATAACAATTACAGCGAAAACACCGGTGCATGATGCGTTGGAGTTAATGCGCGATTATCATTGCCGCCACTTACCCATTGTTGAAAGTGATGCCGCTATTGGCATGATTTCAGTGCGTGATTTATATAGCGTTGTGATTACCAATCTTAAAGAAGACATCCGCGAGAAAGAAGCGTTTATTTATGGTGGTGGGTATTAAAATTCCAGTTTTCCCGCGCTTGGATAATACATTTACGCATATTCCTTCAAAATATCTCGCAAGTTATCTGTGTTTAGTCCGCGCCCGATGGCTTTAAACTCCCAGTTATTACCCTCAATGCGCTCAATTTCTGCAAAAACCATGGCTTGGCAATTTGCGTACTCTCTATCCCGCGCTAAATCAAAGCGGAGCATCTCAACGCCTTTTGCATCCACCGCATGAATATAGGCTTGCTCTACATTCCCAAAACTTTGCTGGCGTTTAAGCCCTTGGTAAATTTGCACCACCACTACAATTTTGTGATATTTTGGGTTCATGTAGCTAAGCAGGGCGATAATCTGTTCATCGTCACGCGTTGCATCACTCCCTGTGCGGCTGTCCCCTGTGAGCCACAGCACGCCTGAGGCATGACGCAAATTGTTGAAAAATACAATATCTGCTCCTGTGAGCGCGGGTTGCCCGTCAGGCAGTGGCGGTCCCATATTTTCTATTTTATTGTTGGAATTCAACAAAAACGCCACGGCATCAAGATCAATGCCATCTTCTTTTTTGGTGAGAAAATGCAGCAAGCTACGTTTCTTGGGGGCGGCTGTTTTCCAACCCAATCCAAAAGTAACCTTTGATAGATCATATTGATCTGCCTTAAGGGTAACTGCTTGCCCTTTGCGTAAGGAGACGGCCATAAAAAAATCCGTTTAAGCGGGGTGAGTGAGCGAGGCTTCGAGCACACGCCGAATGTATTTTTGATAGCTCATCCCTTGGGTGGAGGCACGCTCTTTTACTGATTCTAACAGTGGTTTTGAAAAACGAATATGCACGTTTTCTGTTTTGGGCAAGTCTTCTAGGGTGGGGGTGAAGGTGAAAAAAGGCTTCGTCAGGACTTCTGGCGAAAGATACTCACTTAAGTCACCCTCCATGAAAGCTTCTAATTCTTCATCGCTGTTAAATTGCGGAAGTTTTTTTACCATAATTTTCGCGCCTCTTTTTCTCTCATATAGCGTGCGCTGATGGGGCGAATCATAATGCCCGTCTCCTTGGCACGCAACGTAAACCCTATAAATATCAAGCGTTCTGTCAATCTGCCGACGGCGATAAAACGCTGTTCTATAGAATTTGAGTGCTTAGCATCAGCAATAACACGATACTGTTCTTTCTCGAAAAACGCCTCAATCTCGGCAATGGTTAAGCCGTGCTTTTGGCATTTCTGTTGGTTGCCATCATCCCACTCAATACCCGCAATGTGTAGCTTCATAAAACTATATCAGTTTGGCGCACATTTGTAAACACAAATGTGTTGCATCACGCTACCTCAACCCCATAGTTAATCGCAAGGGCTGCTAATCCCCCCGCAAAGCCTTGCCCCACGGCGCGGAATTTCCACTCCCCATTATGACGATACACCTCGCCAAAAATCATCGCCGTTTCGGTGCTATAATCTTCTGACAAATCATAGCGTACTAACTCTACGCCATCTGCTTGATTAACAACGCGAATAAAAGCATTTTGCACCATGCCAAAATTTTGCTGGCGCATGGCGGCATCATGGATTGTCACAGCAACAACGATTTTCACAATTTCAGGCGGCACGCGCTCTAGGTCAACTTTCACGCTTTCATCGTCGCCTTCGCCATCGCCAGTAAGGTTGTCGCCCGTGTGCTCAACAGAGTTACAAATGGATTTCAGTTGGTTGTAAAAAATGAAATCATGGTCACCGCGCACCCGCCCGTTTGCTTGCACCAGAAACACACTGGCATCTAAATCAAAATCAATCCCAAAAGTTGAACGGGCATCCCAGCCCAACCCTAACAGAATGTGCCGCAGGTTATTTGCCGATTTACTCAGCGACATATTGCCGCCTTTAATGAGTGATACTGCCATTTGCAATACTCCTTTAACCTATGCAGTGACCAATTTCTTTTTATATTTAATAGATGAATAAAGTGATAACACGATAAATGCAACGCCCGTTAGTCCTGTGACAATTTCAGGGACATGATGCACAATGCTGATGAGCATAATAAACGCAAGCACGCCAATGGCATAGTGTGCGCCATGCTCAAGGAAAACATATTCATCAAGCGTGCCTTTTTTAACGAGATACACCGTAAGGGAGCGCACAAACATCGCGCCAATGGTCAGCCCCAGCATGATAATGACAATATCTTGCGTGATAGCAAATGCGCCAATCACCCCATCGAACGAAAACGAGGCATCAAGAATCTCGAGGTAAATAAAGCCCATCACCCCTGAGCGTTTGGCGGTGTTGACAATCGCCTCACCTTCTTCTTCATTCTCAAAAAACACATCTAAACTGTTCACTGCCACAAATAAGATAATCCCTGTAAGCCCTGATAATAAAAGCGTGTGACGCTGTTCTTCAGGGACAAGATAATTTGCCAGTGCAAGCACAATAAGCGCAACGAGAATGCTGATGGATTCCATTTTCCCCATTTTGCTCAGAATGCGCTCTGGCTTACCCAGCCAATGCAATTCGCGCTCTTCATCAAATAAAAACCCAAGAAACACGAGTAATAGGAACGTCCCCCCAAATGCCGCAATGCTGACATGGCTGTCTGTTAAATGACGGGCATATTCAGCAGGGCTGTTGAGTGCCATTTGTGCCACATCGACCAAGCCTAATCCTGTGGCAATCGCCACAATGGCAATGGGGAAAAATAGACGCATACCAAATACCGCAATTAAAATTCCCACTGTCAGGAACAATCGCTGCCACTTTTCACTCATTTCTTTAAGAACGGTTGCATTGACCACCGCATTATCAAATGACAGGCTCACTTCCATAATGCTTAAAATAATCGCAAGGGTGAGCGCGGCAATGCCGCCCATTTCATGGGTTGTGCCCCAATAATACGCCATCCCCAAGCAAAAAAATGTAACCAGAAACGACAACCGAAAATACTTCATGGTACTCTTTCTTTGGTGTAATAGGTGATTTTAATCACAATTACAAAAATACCACTGATGCAAATAAAACACAAGGTATTTTACGTTTATTGGTGGTAACGATTTGTTAATACTTTAGCCATATGTTGATACATAATTAAAAACAAGAAATAGTGAACATCACGCCGTGCGTTTAAAATCTTTCACCGCTCCCACCATGAGTGCCGCCATGAAAATGGTGCGTGACGCATTGGGTGATGATGCGGTGATTATGGCGAGCAATACCGATAAAGCTAAGGGTATTGTCACCGTTACAGCCGCGATTGACACAGATATTGTGCCAGAAAATCCTGTGCCCCCCACCAGTGTTGAAACACCAAAAGCAAAGAAATCGCTGCTTTCTTTAGAAGAAGAGGGCGATGCAATGACGGCAATAGACGTGATTGCACAGGCATTAGAAGCGCATGGCTGCCCACGCCGTTTAGTGAACAAAATTTTACGGCAGGTTGATGATTCAGAGTATGATACGCCAGAACAGGCACTTTCACAAGCCCTTGGCGCGATTTTCGCCTTTGGCAGTGTGATGCAAGACAAACGCACCCCCGTGTTACTATTGGGGGCGCCTGCGGCAGGGAAAACAGTGACCACGGCGAAATTAGCAGCCCGTGCGGTGCTAGAAGGCGAGAAAGTTTCTGTCATTACCTCCGATGTGGTGAAAGCAGGCGGGGTGGAGCAATTACAGCTCCTCACCAAAATTCTGAAGATTTCCCTGCATGTTGTTGAAGATGGAGAGTCTTTTAAAGCGGCAATCAACCATATTCCCCATAACGAGCGGGTTATTATTGACACAGGGGGCGTAAATCCGTTTGTTGTTCAAGAAATCAGAGTACTACAAGAGCTTATTAAAGCAGAGATTTTGCAAAAAGTGTTGGTATTACCCGCAGGTGCAGACACCATAGAAGCGCAAGAACTTGCCGCCGCCTATGCCGCAACGCTGAAGCCAACCATGCTGATTGTCACACGACTTGACCTTGCTTATCGGTTAGGCGGTATTCTTGTTGCGGCTGAAGTTGGCAACTTAAGTATTTGTGAAATAGGTGTTTCTGAAAATATCGCAAAGGGGTTAAAGGTGCTTGATGCAGAGATGCTCGCGAAACTTCTGTTGCATGATGTGCGTAAACCGAAAATCAATCTTTTTGCTCAAGGATGAGTGTTATGTCTGATGAAACCGAAATTGTCGCTGCTGCGCCAACACCCCAACCGCGTAATCCGAAGATTATTGCGGTGGCGAGTGGTAAAGGTGGCGTGGGAAAAACGTGGTGTTCCATTGGGTTAAGCCATGGTCTTGCGTTATCAGGTAAACGCGTATTGTTGTTTGATGGTGACTTGGGCTTGGCGAACGTAGATATTCAACTCGGGTTAATGCCCGAGCATGACTTAGGGCACGTTATGCTAGGGGAGATGTCGTTAAAACAATCACGCATTCCCTATCTAGATGGCGGATTTGATATTATTGCGGGGCGATCTGGCTCTGTTTCTTTGTCCACACTCCCTGCAAGCCGCCTTGCATGGTTGAGAGAACAGATTAATATTCTATCACAAGATTATGATTATATTGTGCTTGATTTGGGCGCGGGAATTGAGCGCACTGTGCGTGCCCTTGCGTCTCAAGCAGGAACGTGCGTTGTTGTTGTAACACCTGACCCAACGTCTCTAACAGATTCTTATGCTTATATAAAAACTATTCATAGCAAGCCGCCGTATCCTGATACACGGATTCTGGTGAACCTAGCAGATACGAAGGCAGAGGGGGATAAAACCTTCAAAACCCTGCACAAAGCTTGTTACAATTTCTTGAAACTTAACCCAACCTTGCTGGGTATTGTGCGCCGTGACAAAAAAGTGGTTGATGGCATTCGCGCACAGCAACCCATTTTGAATTTTTCTCCGAAGTGCGATGCAGCACTGGATATTAAGAGTGCGGCGGCATTGCTGGCGTAACAGAGGGTTAAGGGTTAAGTTAATACTTTGCTTTGTAAAATTAAGTGGTATTAAAACTTATCCCTTACCCCTAACCCTTAGCCCTCATGCACATCCTCCCCTACAAAGGTATTCTCCCCACAATTGGCAAGGGCGTTTATATCGCCCCCAATGCAGCGGTAGTGGGCGACATTCACATTGGCGATCATAGCAATATCTGGTTTAACGTCAGTATGCGCGGTGATGTGAATTATATTCGCATTGGCGCTCGCACGAATATTCAGGACAATAGTTGCATTCATGTCACACGCGTGAGGCATCCTACCCTCATTGGTGATAACGTGACCATCGGGCATTCTGCAACCCTGCATGGATGCGTGTTGGAAGATGCTTGTTTTGTGGGGATGCAGGCGTGTATTTTGGATGGCGCTATTGTGGAAACAGGCGCAATGGTGGCAGCGGGCAGTTTAGTCACCCCCAACAAACGTGTGAAATCTGGCGAATTATGGGGCGGTGCACCTGCAAAATTTTTACGCTCTTTAACGCCCGAAGAACAAGCGTTCATCATGATTTCAGCAGATAACTATGTGCGCTTGGGGCATGAGTACCTGGAATCTTAACAAAGCAGAAAATACCACTCTCAAAAAATATTAACATTTTTTTCATGCGTTAACCTTTTGTAAACTAAAAAGCTGTTTATTGGTTTAAGAACAATTAACAACACGGGCTGATTGATTTATCCAAAAGAGAATCAAAACAAGCCCCTAAAAATAAGAAAGTGAGTGCCATGAGAGTTTTATTGGTAGAAGACGATTCCGCAATGGCGAAAAGCATCGAATTGATGTTGCGGTCAGAGGGGTGTGTGGTTGACACGACCGACCTTGGCGAAGAAGGCTTGGAGCTCGGCAAAAGCCGTATTTATGATTACGATATTATCATTCTTGATATGATGCTGCCTGATGTGAACGGCTATGAAGTGTTAAAGCGTTTCCGTCGTGCTGAAGTGAAAACCCCTGTGCTGATTTTGTCTGGTCTTTCAGAAGCCAACGATAAAGTAAAAGCACTGGTTACAGGTGCAGATGACTACCTCACCAAACCGTTTGACAAAGCAGAGCTGATTGCGCGAGTGAATGCGATTGTGCGTCGCTCAAAAGGTCATGCACAGCCTGTTATTCGCACAGGTCGCCTTGTGGTGAACTTAGAAATGCAAACTGCATATGTGGATGATGAAATTCTTCCGTTGTCGAAAAAAGAATACGACATCTTGGAATTGCTCTCTCTGCGTAAGGGGGTCACCCTTACCAAAGAAATGTTCCTCAATCATCTGTATGGCGGGCTTGATGAGCCAGAATTGAAGATTGTTGACGTGTTTGTTTGCAAACTCCGCAAGAAACTTGCGCAAGCGACGGATGGCGAAAAATACATCGAAACCGTGTGGGGCAGAGGCTATGTGCTGCGTGACCCCGAAGAAGAAATCAATACCAAAGAAAATAAGCAAAACAGCTTGGCAAAGGCGAAGCTGGAAGCCGTTGTATAATACTAATCACTGATTAATATTTGGTTGTTTTGAAGAAGAAAAGGCACCCCTCGCAAGAGGGGTGTTTTTTTGTTAGCGTCCACCCTGTCCGAAGCTACGCATAAAATTGGCAGCAGACTCTAAAATACTAGGTTGCTTTGGCTCTTTGTGCTCAAACGAAACAATATTATTAGCGAATTCATAAAAAGCTTCTTGTCCCGCTTTTAAATTAGCTTTTAAATTTGCAGCAATCGGGGCTTTGTTAAGCCACCTGTCAAATTCCCCCACATGCTGTATTTCGTGCGGTCTCCGATAAATAAGGTTATCGGAAAGGAGATGTGCCTCTGCTTTGGCAATAGAATTGTCTGTATTATTACTAATAGTGTTTAAGAGGGGGAGTGCTGCCCGTGTTCGTGCAACATGATTGCTATAATGCGGCAAACATTCTTGCAGCACGATGCGCTGCATATCCGTGACGTTGGTAATCGTCTTGTCCATCACTTTGCCTGTGTAGGCTTGATAAACAAGTTTACAGCTTGCTTCAGCGTCTAAAACTAGTTTTGCTGTAAAGACATCAATATCTCCCACTTTTTCTTCACGAGCAGCAAGCGTGCGAATTTTATCCATGCTGGGCAGTGGCGTATTGGGATTAAGCCGCTCCCACATGTATTCGATGTTAGTGCTGAGCGCATTAATAGCACGTGTATCCACAATAGAGCGAAAGCCTTCGCTGCCATGTAGCAGCATCTGCCATGCTTTTGCTTCTTTCTGTTCTTGAGGGAGTTTTTGTGCATCAACTTGCTTAAGCATTTTCCCAAAATGGGTGAAAATGTTTGGATTACGTAATTCTGCTTGGAGTGCGCTTTGCATTTCTGCAACATTTTCACGCATACCTGCAAAGTCAATAAACGGAGCGGAATTTCTGTGTAATGCTTTTGTCAAACCAATGGTGCGTGCTTTAGCTATACTGATAGCCTCCCCACCATCACGTTTTGCGGGGCGACTGCCCCTATCTCCTGCTGCATTAATAGGCGAATATTCAAAACGTGCCAATACCTCCGCCGTGTTAGGATTTTTGTAAACACGGTCGCGGTATACATCCCCTGCAAAATCCATGAACTTATCTTCTATCCATGTATCAATTTGCAGGCGTAGTTCTTGGCGAAATGTATTTTCAGGGGTTTTCTGTCTCCAGAAACTTTTTACGCCGATAAGTGCGCAAATATTCTCAATTGTATTTGGCCCAGTGAATTTACCATTCATGGTATGAATCGTCTCAAAACCTTGGGAAGTATGTGAGTAAGACAAACTCGGATTAAGAACGCTGCGTCCGAATGCATTGATTTTTTGCCAAATCTCTAAAGCGCCGCCTCTGATGGGATCCATGCCGCCGCCATGTGCAACAGAAGCTTGTTTGCAATGTTTCAAAATAGTTTTTGTGCCTTCACGATGCCCCTGTTGAATCGCTAATCCGCCTGATAATCCGCCATATTGACGAATGGTATCACTCATCGCTTCGTAAAATTTCTGGAATGTCTCATTCTCCCGATAGCGAAAGAAGTGGCGCTGTAAATTAATAACTTTTTTATAGGCGGGGTTTGGTAGCAAGTCATCAAATCTTGTCCCAACAAGTTTCAAGTCAGGTTTTGTTTCATAAAGAGGGCTTTCTCTCATGCTGAAGGGCAGCACCGTGCCAAAAGTCTGGAAGCATTGTTCTTCTTCGTGACCTTCAATATTTTCTAGGGGAATATGCCTTTTATAGGGGCATTCTCCCTTAGCATCTTGTTCGGCGTTAAGTTTTAAGGCTTCACCGATCTTCACCAGTTCCATCCCTAAAATTTGGAAGGGTTCAGTTGCTTCAGCGGTGATTTGGTCGTTGATAACGCTTGAATTCAGCAGGGCAGTGGCAGTACTTTTTCGCGTTTTGAATATATTAGTGAGGTGTTTAGCGCGGTCAGAGTTGGGAGCTAGCGATGTTAATTCCTGCTCTAGGTTTTCTAGATGTGCACACCATTTTTCGCGGAAAGCGGCATGTTCTTGTTTGATCGTAGGGCTATCTGTATCTAGCAATTTCAACATCATGTTTGTGATGAGTTTTTCTTTTCTCTTGGGAGAAAGGTCTGCATGATACTGTGGAATGACATTTGCAAACATCTTATCCATGGTTTCGATAAGGATGCTTTTGTTTTCCCGATATTCGAGATACCCGAGACTATTCCCGCAGGTGCGAAGCTGCTTGCTTAAAATCCTAATTTGGTTACGAGCTGATTTTGCAGCGGGATCTTTCAGTAGTGCCTCATCTTTGAGTAGCGCTTCAAGTTCTGCAATCATTTTTGTATGATTCATCTTGCAGACTTGCAACCCGTCTTGCCCGACGGCACGGCTTTTCAAGCCATCCTCGTCAGTAATATCAACATCTTCGGTGATGTAGTCAGAAATAGTCTTTAAACGCTTTTTGACTTCATCCCCTTTGTGTTCTAGAGCCTTCTCAATCGATAGCATGGACTCAAACGCTGCTTTTCTCCCTGCTTCATTGAATTGCTTAAGTGCATAGAGTGTTTCTTCAGGCGTAACAAAGGGATTCCCGTCTCTGTCTCCTCCTGCCCATGTGCTTTGCGGGCAGTTGATATACATCGCATTAAGGGCAGCTTCTTCCTGCTCTTCTGTTAAAAATTCATCGGGATAGACAGCGCGTGCCGATTTTTCTAATTCTTCATAAAAACGGGGAATAGCATGCCAGTGATTGAGTTGATGATAGAGCGCAACATCAATCTCCTCCTTAACGGTCAATTTATCGTCTGGAACAAGCGCTGTACTAAAGAGCGTGTTATAATAATTTCCGAGTCGGTCTCTCACACGTTGGAACTGTGAATCCCCATTTTCTTCTTGGATATTGTAAAGATCGTCTTTGATATCGCGGTTGAGCCGAATGTGCTCTAAATCCATCACGGTTGTGGGATGCGCTGTATGAATACGGCGATAGTTAACAGCGGCAATTTCTTTAAAACTCTCCTGTAGGGAGTAGCCTTCTTGCTTTAGCTTATACAAAAGCTCTGTATAGCCGCCTTTCAGGTAGTCTTCGCGTAAGGCATCGAGTTGTTGTTCTTCATCGGGAGAACGGGCAAAAATTGCTTCTAAGCGTTCTATATCATCGACAATTTCAGGATTCTTGTTGAATCGTTCTCCTATTTCTAGATTAAGATTATAGGATGCCATTTCTTGGGCGATACGCCCGATGGTGACTTCTGCATTGATGATTTTTACAATCTCAGCACCTGAAAAATCAGGGAAATTCGATAGGATATTTTCAATATTGTAGGAAGCAAACGGATCTCTGTCGTCAGCACCCGTGAAACTCGGCAAAAACTCTTGGAGTCGTGCTCTTAAGCCAATAGCACGATGATCCCCAAAGTGGGTTACAAGAAACTTGTCAAAATCACCCAAGGCAAAAGACAAAATTGTGGCGACGCTTGTAGAATGAAAAGGATTCTGTAATTCTTGTCTATCCGCAACAGCAACAACCATAAAAGTAACCAATATATACCAATTAATACAACGTGAAGCCCCGTTGTGTCGATAATTTAGGGATTAGTCAACTAAAATATATAATATCGTTTAAAAAGCACTATATTTTTTTGCGAGAGAGAGTATGACCGCACCTACTGCGGCGTTAAATCCACCGCCACATCTTTCACCTTGAGTGCGCCTTTTTTCACCAAACCTTGTTGTTCCACATACTCTAAAAACGTCTGATAGCGTTGCACATCAAGCGTTGCAGGGGTGTTGCTGAATAACGGGATGGTGTCTTTCCACGCTAGCGTATTCAACGGGTTAGCATTTTCAGGATAGGTTTTTTTGAACAGCGCAAAACCTGCTTCGGGGTTGGCTTTTACGTCGGCTGTTGCTTTGGTAATAGCGCGAAGGAAAGCTTGGAGGGCAGGTTTTTTCGCCTCAAGCGTGTTTTTATTGGCAATAAAAATCAGCTCGTCATACTGCGGCATGCCTTCTTGTTCGGGCAAAAATACCCGTGCTTTTTTCCCCTCTAAGGCGATTTGATGTCCTTCAAAATTGCGAAATGCACCAATAATCGCATCCACCCGTTTGGTGAGCAGGGCAGGGGAGAGCGAGAAATTCACATTGATAAGCTCCACGTCTTGCAGCGTTAAGCCATGTTTTTTGAGCATTGTTCCCAGCAGTGCCTCTTCAAACCCACTCACGGAATAACCAATTTTTTTGCCCTTTAATTGGGCAATACTGGTGATGCCGCTGTCTTCTAAGACCATTAAAGAATTAAGCGGTTGCGGAATAAGCGTGCCTACGCGAATAAGCGGCAAGCCTTGTGCGGCTTGCAGATAAAGATGGGGTTGATAATCCACCGCTAAATCGGCTTTGCCAGCAGCAACTAATTTCGGTGAGTCGTTGGGATCAGCAGGCGCAACAATACTTACCTCCAAGCCTTCCGCCTTAAAATAGCCCTTTTCTTGCGCCACAATAAGTGGGGCGTGATCAGGGTTTACAAACCATTCCAGCATGACGGTTAGCTTGGTGAGCGGCGCGGCAACGGCGGGGGCGGCGGAAAAGGTGAGGGTGGTTGTTAAGCCAAGGCACAGTGCGATTGCGGCAAGGACTTTTTTCATAGTATCTCCTGTTGACGGTGTGAAAAATGGCGGGTGAACATGCTTGCGAGTCCGTAAAGCGATAGCGTGATGACGGCAAGAATGCTAAGGGCTGCAAACATGAGATCAATTTGCATACGGGCATTGGCATGCAGCATGAGGTAGCCTAAGCCTTTGCCAGAGCCAACCCATTCGCCAATCACCGCGCCGATGGGCGCGAAAGTGGCAGCTAGTTTAAGCCCAGATCCTAACGCAGGCAGGGCAGTGGGAAGGTGAATGCGCCACAAAACAAGCCATTTTTTTGCACCTGAAATACTGTTCGCAAGGTCAATCCACGCGGTGGGGGTATTTTTCAGTCCGTCATAGAGCGCACTGGTCACAGGGAAAAACACAATCAGCGATGCCATGATGACTTTCGATGCCATGCCATACCCTGCCCATAATACTAATAATGGTGCGAGCGCAAACACCGGCAATGCTTGGCTGATGAGCAATAAAGGCAAGAAAAACGGGCGAATTTTTGGGAATGAAAACAAAATAACCGCAAAGCCAATCCCACAGCCTGTTCCAAGGGCAAAACCATAAAAAATCTCTTGTAATGTGGTGCTTGTGTGTAAGGCAAGCAGCGGGGCGTTATGCACTAGGCTTTTTCCCACAGCAAGCGGTGTGGGGAGCAAGTAGGGCGGGAGTTTGAGACCCCGTACTAACCCTTGCCAGAGCGCAAAAATGCTGATGAGGCTGAGGAGGAAGGCAAGTGCTTTGTGGGGGGTCATTGCTGCCACCCTTTCAAATCACTGCCAAAAATTAAGTCTGGATACCAGCTTTCGCTGGTAATTCGCCACTCTCGCAGCAAATGCCTGTGGTGCGAATTACCAGCGAACGCTGGTATCCAGAACGGCAAAAAAGATAGAGGAGGCGTTAAGGTCATGCCGCCCCCTGTAGCATCTGCTGAATGTCCGCACGGCGCAAGGGGTTCAGCACGGCGGGGCTCCCCTCAAGCAGGAGAAAATGTGTGCCGAGGGTGAGGGCTTCAAACGGATCATGCGTCACCACCAGCACGGTTTTGCCCTGTAACAAGCGTTTGGTGAGGGCGTGCAGTTCAGTACGCGTTGTGTAATCCAGTGCCGAAAACGGTTCATCCATGAGGACAAGGGGTGTGTCTTGAAATAACGTACGCGCAAGAGCAACCCGCTGGCGCATCCCGCCTGAAAGCTGCGCGGGGCGATGGTGAGCATAGTCCGCTAACCCCACTTGCGCCAGTAATGTAAGGGCGATGGACTGTTGCTCTTGGGTAGTGCGGCGGGCTTTAAGGCGCGCTGCAAACAAGACGTTCTCTAGCGCGGTGCACCACGGCAGCAGGCAGTCTTGTTGCGGATGATAGGTAACGGTTTCGGGTTTTGGGTTTCGGGTTTCTGGGGGCGAAGGAAAAATCCCTGCTAATACTTTTAACAGCGTTGTTTTGCCCACGCCACTGCGCCCGAGCAAACAGGTAATCTCACCCTGTGGTATGGTGAGGGCTTGGGATGCCATGACGGGCGTTTGCCCAAACGACAGCGCGAGAATTGATAAAGAGTACGACGACAAGCCTGTTCCTTTCGCTGGGGTTAGCCAGATCAAGTTCAAAGGGTCGCCGTAACCATAGGAATGGTTATTGTAGCCTCTCAGCATTGCTTGCACAATGCTCCCCTCAGGATAAGGCATGTTTAGCAGAAGGTGACAAGACAGGGAAGTAAAATCAGTAAGCTATTCGCTAAAGACTGTTCGATTTTTGGGATAAGTGTTGCAGCACTAATTCTTCTTCTGGGATTGGTCCATATTCGGTTGAAACGGAAAGCGCAAAAGTATTTTCAAGTTCGGCTCGTTTTCCCTCTAGAGATTTTTCACGAATAGGGATCTTTGGCGATGCCTGCAGTTTGTAAATTGCATCGAATATTTTTTGGCGCTGTTCGTTAAAGAAATAAACTGCATATCTTGGCATTCCGCTTAATGCAGATACATTCGCTATGACGGGATCTGCTAATGGTATACTGTCTGCTTGGGAAGTAGCAGCTTGTTGTGAGGATTTTTTTTGACGGCGTTCGTTTAGGTCTGCAAAAGCAATTAAACTATCACGCGCTTCAGGTGACAGAACGACCATGTTTTTTCCTGCGACTCTATATACATGGGCGCGGATACCAAGATCTTCTTGCAATCTATAGATGAAGGCAGGAGGCGCATTCCTAATTTCCTCTAAGACGAGAAACTGCTCGCTAAATGTGTGCATTCCAAATGCTTCATATATATCATGAGCGAGGGGTGAAAGTTTTTCTTCCAGTGCAGGATTTTCTTTAACACAAATATCAACATGCTCTTCGCTTAACGTTGCTTCAGTAGCGTTATCTAAAATAAAGGAAACAATCTGCATTGTAGTTGCAGGTTCGGGGGGCGCGGGATATAATACTGAAGCTTCTGAAGATAGGTAATACATGTGGATTAAAATATTATTACGTTTTAAACGCGAAATAGGACAGAAATCCTTTTAAAATAAAATATCAGAAAATCAAGTGCTAAATTACATTCTCAAAAGATTATTGTTAATTATCCCGACGTTATTCGGGATTATGCTCGTGAATTTTTTGCTGATACAGGCTGCCCCTGGGGGGCCTGTGGAACAATTAATGGCAAAATATCAGCACCAAAGTAGTGATGCAACAGCACGCATTGGCAATACAGGGATGGAAGTGGCGGCAACGGCGAGTAATGCGGCTGCATACCGCGGGGCGCAAGGCTTAGAGGCCGATATGATTGCCGAGCTGAATAAGCAATATGGGTTCGATAAGCCTTGGTATGCGCGGTTTTGGGGCATGTTGAAGAATTATGCACAATTCGATTTTGGCAATAGCTTTTTTCAAGACCGCCCCGTTATGGAGCTTATCAAGGCGAAACTCCCTGTTTCCCTGTCTTTGGGGTTGTGGAGTACGCTGATCATTTATCTGATTTCAATTCCGTTGGGTATTCGCAAAGCGGTGAAGGATGGCTCTAACTTTGACTTATGGAGCAGTTTTGTCATTATTATTGGCTATGCAATTCCGAGTTTTTTATTCGCGATGCTCTTGATTGTGTTGTTTGCGGGCGGGAGTTATTGGCAGATTTTCCCGCTGCGCGGCTTAGTTTCTGAGGGGTTTGACCAATTTTCAACTATTGAGAAAATCAAAGATTATGCGTGGCATATTGCCTTGCCCACCATTGCGTTGGTGATTGGCGGTTTTGCAAGCCTTACCATGCTGACCAAAAATTCATTCTTGGAAGAAATTAACAAGCAATATGTGTTGACTGCCAGAGCCAAAGGCGCGAGTGAAAAACGGGTGCTGTATGGGCACGTTTTTCGCAACGCGATGCTGATTGTGATTGCGGGTTTCCCCGCTGCCTTTGTGGGCATCCTGTTTACAGGCTCGCTCCTGATTGAAGTGATTTTTTCGCTGGATGGTTTGGGATTATTGGGGTTTGAGGCGGCTGTAAATAGGGACTATCCGCTGGTGTTTGCCACCTTGTATATTTTCACGTTTGTGGGGCTATTTCTCAATTTATTAACAGACTTGATGTATGTTTGGGTTGATCCGCGCATTGATTTTGCGCAAAGAGACTGATTTTTGTAAACTTTTTGAATTTTTTTGAAAAAATAATCCTTCTGTGGGGTTTGACAAATTTATAAAAATAGTATATATTTAGTGATACGATACACACAAACTATAATAAAATATAATGATGGGAAGTGCGCGTGCCTTTTAAAATTACCATTGTTACGCTGCTAGTTTTTTTGTTCCTGAGCATATGTGCGTCCAATCCTGTTCAGGCAAGTGGTTTGGGGTGTGTCATTCCAGAGAGATATGCCCCCATTCCTGATGATGCCACAGCACAGGCGCGGTATTATTATACTTTGGGGCGTTATTATGCGAATACGCTGCGTAACAACACGGCGGCGGCGGGGTGTTATAAACGTGCTGCGGAGGATAATTTCAATCCGCTAGTTCTGTCTGGTACAGAATATGCGCTGATTGCGGTTGAGGCACTGAATCAGAATCTTATTTCGGATGTTCGTACCTATTTTTCCAAAGCAGAAACGGCAAATCCACCCTATACCCAATTTACAGGAAGGCAATATTACGGGGCAGCAGTTGCGTTTCGCTCGGTGTGCAGAGCCGACAATTATGCACAAGATGCGAATTGCCGCGTGGCTGACCGATATTTAAGTATATCAACACGAAAAGGCTATTCCCCCGCAGGTGTTACGAATCAGGGGGGGGGCAATGGGGGCGAGACAACTTTAGAAAATGCGACTATCGTGAAACTCAGTTCTTGGAGTTGCCAAATTCCTGAAACGTACACCACGCCGCCTTCCTCACCCAGCGCTTTGGCAGAGTATTATTATGGTGTGGGGCAATATTATGTTTACCAAGGGAATTTAAGCAATGCTGCTCCTTGTTATCAACAGGCCGCCGAGACAAATACAGCTCCTAAAACACTATCGGGTGAGGAATACGCAATTATTGCTGTTGTTGCAATGAAAAATAACGTGGATGGCGGGCGCAACCAAGATATTCGGACATATGTGCCCAAAGCAGAGCAAGCAGCCGTGCCCTATAAAAACTTTACAGGCGAGCAGTATTATAATACTGGCAATGCTTTTTATGATGCCTGTCCTTTATCACAAGATCCCTCTGGTAATTCTGGGGGGGTGGAAAATGCTAATTGCAAACAAGCGTATACGTATCTTTCGTTGGCAGAGGTGAAAGGATTTGCTGCGGCTACCGTAGATTTGGTGGTGTTACGAGCGGCGTTTAATAAAAATTTACAACAGAACGATAACAGCTCTCTTGCTGCATCTGCGTGTCCTGAAGACATACCCTGTGTTAACAATGGTTGCGATGTGGTGTGGGGTGTGGATGATTTTTCTTTTGGTGCAGGAGGATATAACTATAATTATTACTATGGTGGATACTCTGGGAATGAAACGTACATCTCTCCAAGAAAGTACTATGAACGCGCACTATATCACTTAAAAAAGGATATTAATGCGAGTAGTGCAGAATCAGCAACGCTTGATGAAAACGCCAAGAGAACGGCCGTTTTATGTTTAAAACAATCATCCAGCTTAGGATATGCACCTGCGCAAACAGAGCTTGCTTTATTATATCGGCGCGGTGATGCAGGTAATATAAATTTTAGCAATCTTGGTGCGGGTGGTAATGCCTCGGTTAGCGCGGCAATTATTGCTGAGAACAATAGTATTGCCCTCAAGTTTTTAGAGCGAGCAGCTGCCCAAAGTTATGCGCCTGCCTATTATCATCTTGCGCTTGCTTACATGAATGGACAAGGCGTGCCACGAGATGAGCGTTTGGGAGTATCTCTATTAAAAGTTGCAGCGGGCTATATTCAAACGCCGAAGAGTGCAGTTAATCCTTTTCCGTTAAAGCCCTTTCAGGATGGATATGATAAATATGCTCCCTTGGTTTGTGCTCCACCGATTTCTCGGCAAGTGGCGAACTGTTATACGCCCTACCAAGAAATATGCAGATACGATATTGAAAATGGGATTGAATGCCGTTTTCAGAAAAATACAGCAGGGCGTGTGTGTAATCAACAGGTGGCTTTGTGTGCCCCACCCTCTCAGCGCGAGGTATTTAATGCAGGATTTTTGAAGCAAGTGTTGCCAACCCCCCTGCCTGAAACAGCATTATATCAAACCTACAAACCTGAATGGCGTGCACAACAAGCGCTTTCAAATTTGTATTCGCGGGGGATAGGTGTTGCTAAATCATGCACGACATCACAGTTTTTTTGGGAAACAAGTGTGCGCCGCCGCTTAGCGGAGAATCGGGAAAATAATGTTCCTGATGATTGGTCACTGCGCATTGACATGATACGGTTATATAGTCATTCAACTATTACAGACGCACAAGGCAATCCTGTTAAGAACCGCTATACGCTTGCAGTACAAGATGAAAATGGGAATAGCACGTCCTATAATAACGTGGTGGAAACACCTGTTAGTACCTCCACAGATGGCTCTAGCATCGGGGAGTATCTTGATGCATGGTTGCCGCAAAATAATCGGGAATGCGAGCAGGCGGTAACAGGGGCGAGTGGGAATGAAATGGGGTATTTTGACGCGATGTATTGGGGGCGGCCTGCGCGGTGATGGCTGAACATAATAGATGCAATCGATACAAAAAAATGATAGCCTAAAATAAAACGGAGAGAGTATTTTTGTTATGAACGCTGAATCAACAACGCCTGCTAATACGCCCCCGACAGTTATTAAAAAGTATGCGAACCGTCGTTTGTATAATACGGTAACAAGTGCGTACACCACCCTAGAGCACTTGGCAGACATGGTGAAGCAAAACATTGATTTTGTGGTGCAGGATGCAAAAACAGCGGAAGATATTACCCGCGCTGTGTTGACACAAATTATTTTTGAGCAAGAAGGAAAAAACGGACAAAGTTTGTTGCCTGTCAGTTTTCTGCGGCAGCTTATTGGTTTTTATGGGGACAATTTACAGACGTTGCTGTCTCGCTATTTAGAAGTAACGATGGGGAATTTTACACAGCAACAAGGAAATTTGCGTCAATATATGGAGCCGTTTTTCCCGTTTGGTAACACGTTCCAAGAGGCGAGTAGAAATAACGCACAAATGCTGGAGCAAACCATGAAAATGTTTACACCGTTTGTGCCGTTTCCTGCTTCTGGCACAGCAGACGTGCCTGTTGACAAAGCAGGGGATTTGCAAGCGCGATTGGCGTTGCTTGAGAAGGAATTGCAAGCATTAAAAGAAGAGAAAAAGTAGGGCGCTATAAAATAGATAGGAGTACCAACCCCACCACAATCCGATACCACCCAAACGGCATAAAGCCATATTTCCCAATAAAGCGCATCGCAACGCGCACCACAATCAGCGCGGTGAAGAATGCCGCTGCTAATCCAATCGCAAGAAGCGGGAAACTTTCTCTTGCGCTTGTTAAATACTCCCAATTTTTATAAAGGTCATAGCTGGAGGCGGCTAACATCGTGGGGATAGCAAGAAAAAAAGAAAATTCCATCGCGGCTTTGCGTTCCACACCCAACAGCATTGCACCAATGATGGTTGCCCCTGAGCGAGATACACCAGGAATCATGGCGAGTGCTTGGCAAAAACCTACCTTGAACGCTAGTTTTGAGGGAATGTCTTCCACGCGATAGACTTGATAGGTGCGGGGGATGTGCTCAACAATAAGAATAACAATCCCGCCAATCAATAACGACCATGCAATAACAGTGGGATTGAATAACGCTTCTTTGATTTGTGAATGAAACAATCCGCCTAGCAACATGGCGGGAATGAATCCAAGGAGCAATACCCCTGTGAAGCGTTGCGCTTTGCGTTCGCCTTTCGCAAGCCCTGTCACTGTGTGCCATAGCCGTTGCCAGAATACCACACACACGGCCAAAATTGCCCCAAATTGAATCACAACCTCAAACACATTGTTGGGAACGGCGGTAAACTCTAAAAAATACGAGGAAAGCAATAAATGCCCCGTGCTGGAGACGGGGAGAAATTCGGTGAGTCCTTCAATAACACCCAACAGAAGAGCGACAAGCCAGTTATCCATCTTTTTATTGCTTTCTTAAAGATTTGTTTAGACTTTGTTCATAAATATCCCTCTACAAAGAAACAAGAGGAAACATGACGAGAATAACATATAGACATTGTGCAACTTTAGTGGTACGATATGTGTAAAGAGTTTGTTGTTTATGAAGGAGCGCAATTTACTGTTGAGTGGTATTATGATGCAGCAGGAAAAAGCGATGCGTTTGATTACTTTAAAGACTTAGAAGAGGGGCAGCAAACTCGGTTTTTGTTTCTGGTTAAGAGACTTGCTGACGCGGGAAAAATTCATAACAAGGAGCAGTTTCGTAATGAAGGCGACAAGATTTTTGCTTTCAAGCCACAACCCGATAGATTTTTGTGTTGTTTCCAGCAAGGACGCAAAGTGATTATCACCAATGCATTTTGCAAAAAACAGCAAAAGCTGCCACCAAAAGAGAAACAGCGCGCGTTAGAGCGTACTAAAGACTATGAACAGCGTGTGAGTTTAGGAAAATATTATGACGCTTAGCACTTACGATCGCCTCATGCAAAATCCTGTTTTTGCAGAGAAGTTTAAGGCGGGATACACACAATTTTTGCTGTCTGAGCTTTTGTTGGCGATGATGGAAGAGGACACGGTTTCGGTTCGTGCGTTGGCAAAAGAAGTGGGATTGTCTCCCACCGCTATCCAAAACATGCGTAGTGGTAAGCAAAAAGATGTGAAAATGACCAATTTTTTACATATTGCTAAAGCCTGTGGGTATGACGTGATTTTGGAAAAAGGAAAGCAACGGATTCCGCTTGCTGCGAGTATTGCGGGATAGATCAGCATGACCAACACCTTGCACTTTGTTGACACTGCCCAAGCGTATCCTGAAAAACGGGAGGCAGCCGCACGGGCAAAGGACTTTGGTGAGATTTACGCCCGTTTCCAACCCAAACAAGCACAAACACAGGCAAGCAGATGTTCTCAGTGTGGTATCCCCTATTGCCAAGTGCATTGCCCGTTGCAAAATAATATCCCTGATTGGTTGATGCTCACCGCTGAAGGACGGTTGGAAGAGGCGTATGCCATCTCCAGTGCCACCAACACTTTCCCTGAAATTTGCGGACGGATTTGCCCACAAGACAGGCTTTGTGAAGGCAACTGTGTTATTGAAAAAGATTTTGGCGCGGTGACCATTGGCAGTGTGGAGAAATATATTACGGAAACGGCGTGGGATAACGGGTGGGTTCGCCCCATTAAACCGCGCACAGAACACACACAATCCGTTGGTATCATTGGCGCGGGGCCTGCGGGTTTAGCCGCCGCCGATGTGTTGCGCCGTAAGGGTGTGCAGGTGCATATCTATGATAGATATACACAAATGGGTGGGTTGCTGATGTATGGCATCCCCAATTTCAAGCTGGATAAAAGCGTGGTGTCGCGCCGCAATACATGGTTGCTGGAAAGTGGCGTGGCATTTTATCCCGAGACAAACGTCGATGCGCCGTTATTTGCCAGTCTACAGCAAAAGCATGACGCACTGCTTATTGCCACGGGGGTGTATAAAGCGCGTGCGTTGCAAACGGTGGGCAGCGGCTTGCAGGGGATTATCCCTGCGTTGGAATATTTAGTCCATAAAGAACAGCATGTTTTACAAGGAAAAAACGTAGTAGTTGTGGGTGGTGGTGACACGGCGATGGATTGCGTCCGCACCGCCATTCGCCAAGGGGCAGCCAGCGTGACGTGCCTGTATCGGCGCGATAAAGCCAACATGCCGGGTAGTTTGCGTGAAGTGCATCACGCAGAAGAAGAAGGCGTGGTTTTTAAGTGGTTATCGTCGCCGCTGGCGTTTTTGGGGAATACGGCGGTTGAGGGCGTTAAGGTGCAGCAAATGCAGTTAGGGCAGCCAGATAACTTAGGGCGGCAACAGCCCGAAGTGGTGCAAGATGCAACCTATATACTTCAAGCCGATGCAGTGATTCTTGCGCTAGGTTTTGAGCCTGAAGACATGCCACACCTGTTCGGCGTATCAGGATTAAACGTGACAGAAAGTGGTACGTTGGCGGTGGATGAGACGTATCAAACATCGTTAAGTAACGTTTATGCAGCGGGGGACATTGTGCGCGGTGCATCGCTTGTGGTGTGGGCAATTAAGGAAGGCAGAGAGGCGGCGGCAGCGATGATAAAGCAGATGGGGCTTTGAGAATGCGTCAGAATTTTGTATACTCATGATTAAGGATTAAAATTCCCCAGTATAGAACCTTTAAATCAGTCTGGATACCAGCTTTCGCTGGTAATTCGCCACTCTCGCAACGACTGCCTGTGGTGCGTTTACCAGCGAAAGCTGGTATCCAGAATAGTAAATAGGATAACTGGGGCGTTACAAGGAACAATAATATGCCCCCCATCCATTTCACCCCCACCCCCGCACAACAAGCCAGCATTGAGGCGTTGCTTGCACAACAAGAACAGCAGTCTCCCACCGCGTTTATTGCTGAGGCGGTGGAGAGATATATTGCGGAGCAAGTGGAGCGGCAGCGTCGCCTTGAGGCGCTCCGCAACCACATCAATATTGGTGTGGCAGAGGCAGAGCGCGGGGAATTGTTGCCACTTGATATGGACGCAACTCTGGAACGTGCTGTGGAGAGAGCACACCAAGGTACGAATCCTGTCACAGACCCATGGATTACAGGCAAAGAACAGCGGCTATCTTAATGGGAAAAGTAGTGTTCAATGTTGTCATCACGCCCAGCGCACAGCATGATCTTGATCGCATTTTGGATTATACCCAACAAGAATGGGGACTGCGGCAAATGAAAGTGTACGGCGCAAAATTAGCTGCCGCGTTAAAACAAATTCAACATCAGCCGTATAGTGGTGTTGCAGTATCAGAAGTGGGAATAGGGATGAGGCGGCTGGTCGTTGGCAGTCACGCTGTTTTTTATCGCCCACAAGAAAAAAGCATTATTATTTATCGTTTTGCACACCAGTCTGTAAATTGGGAACGCCTCTATGTGGGATAAATCATTAGAAGACGCTATTAAAGCACAAGAACACGACGCTTGCGGCGTGGGCTTTATCGCCTCGCTGACAGGGCAGCCCACCCGCGAGGTAGTGGAAAAGGCGGTGGAAGCCCTTGCGAACCTGAGCCACCGAGGGGCGGTGGGCGCGGATGGCAAAACGGGCGATGGGGCAGGGATTCACCTTGAAATTCCGTTTCAGTTTTTCAAAGAACAAATTGAAGCAACAGGCAGAACGCTGGAAAGTGGCTTGCTGGCGGTGGGTATGGTATTTTTGCCGCGCCGTAATTTGGACGAGCAAGAGCAATGCCGCACGATTGTTGAATCGGAAGCGGCTAAACGCGGGTTAATTGTCTATGGTTGGCGGCGCGTGCCGATTGATATTGCGGTGATTGGCGAGAAGGCCGCCGATGTGCGCCCCGAAATTGAGCAAATTCTTCTATTAAAACCCTCTCCTGAAGAGGAAAGCCGCGAGGCGCGCAACCTGGCGAAAACGGCATTTGAGGCTGAACTTTACGTGTTGCGCCGTATCATCGAAAAACAGGTGGAAGCCGCCAGCATTAAGGATTTTTACGTCTGTTCGCTCTCCAGCCGCTCGATTATCTATAAGGGTATGTTTCTGGCGGATCAAATCACCGCGTTTTATCCCGATCTTGCAGACAGCCGCTTTGTCTCGCGTTTCGCGATTTTCCACCAACGCTATTCAACGAACACGTTTCCCACGTGGAAACTGGCGCATCCGTTCCGCGTGATTGCCCATAATGGCGAGATTAACACACTTAAGGGCAATATGGCGTGGATGCAAGGGCATGAGGTGCGCCTTGAAAGCCCTGTGTTTGGCGCGGAAATTGAGGCGTTGAAGCCGATTATTCAGCGGGGATTGTCGGATTCTGCCGCGCTTGACAATGTGATGGAATTGCTGGTGCGGGCGGGCAGACCGCTGGCGTTGGCGAAAGCCTTGCTGATTCCAGAGGCGTGGCACAGGGATGACCCCACTATGGGGGATGCGCTTAAGGCGTTGTATTCCTATAGTAATTCGGTGGTGGAGCCATGGGATGGACCTGCCGCTGTTGTTGCCACCGATGGGCAATCTGTGCAAGTGGGGATGGACAGGAACGGCCTTCGCCCATTTCGCTATACGCAAACTAAAACCTTGCTGATTGGCGCGTCTGAAACGGGCGTGGTTGATCTTGAGGAAACCGATATTTTGCACAAAGGTCGCTTAGGGCCAGGGCAATTGCTGAGTGTTGATTTGGAGACAGGGGCGGTGCTTAACGACAAAGCCGTTAAACAATGGCTGGTCGAGCATTTGCCGTGCGAAAAATGGGCGGAAAATATTGTGTTGTTTGAGGATGTGCTGAAAGAGGCGGGAGGCGAGAGGCAAGAGGTGGGAGAATTCTCAACGGATGCCCTGTTGCGCCGTCAGTGTGCGGTGGGTTGGAGTTTAGAAGAAACCGAACTTGTGCTGCACCCCATGGCGGAAACAGGCAAGGAAGCCGTCGGGTCGATGGGGGATGACACGCCGCTTGCGGTTCTAAGCCAGCAGTATCGCGGCTTACACCATTTTTTCAGGCAGAATTTCGCTCAAGTGACCAATCCGCCGATTGATCCGTTGCGCGAACACTATGTGATGAGCCTTGTCACGCGCATGGGCAACTTGGAAAACATGCTCTATACCGCGCAAACGCACGCGCCGATATTGGAGTTGTCGTCACCTATTTTGTTGAGCCATGAATTTGCGGCGTTGAAACAGTATGTGGGGGAGAAAATTGTTACGTTGCCGTGTGTCTTTTCGCCCTCCATTTCCCTTGAAAATGCCCTCCAAACCCTGCAACAGCAAGCAGAAGCGGCAGTGCGCGGCGGCGTGAAACTTCTTATCCTCAGCGATAAAGCGGTGGATAGCGCACACATCGGCATCCCGATGATTCTCGCCACTAGCGCGGTGCATAGTTATTTGTTAAACAAAGGCTTACGGACATTTATTTCATTAGCAGTTGAGGCAGGAGACTGTCTTGATACACACCAAGCCGCCGTGTTAATCGGCGTGGGCGCAACGGTAGTGGTGCCCTATTTGGCAGAAGCAACGCTCCAGCATCGCCATGCAAAGGGCTTATACCCTAAACAATCCTTAGAAAAAACGCTCCATAACTATAAAACCGCGCTCGATCAAGGCTTGCTGAAAATTATCTCTAAACTAGGGATTGCGGCGATTAGCTCCTATCGCGGCGGGTATAATTTTGAGGTGTTGGGCTTGTCTCGCGCCGTCACATCGGCGTATTTTTCAGGAGTTACCTCGCGTATTTCAGGTATTGGTTTAACAGAAATTGAGCAGCGATTAATTAATTTGCATGACCAAGCATTCGGAAACGATGCAATTCCGCTGCCTGTAGGCGGATTTTACCGCTATCGCAACGGCGGGGAGCATCACGCCCACGCGCCTGAAACGACGCATTTGCTGCAAGAAGCGGTGGGGAAAAATAGCTACGCGCTCTATAAAAAATACAGTGCAAAAATTCATACTGCACCGCCTGTGCATATCCGCGATTTGTTGGATTTTACAAACGATTTACCTCGTGTAAAACTTGAAGAAGTTCAGTCAATTACAGAAATTCGCAAGGTTTTTGTCACACCGGGGATGTCGCTAGGGGCACTCAGCCCTGAGGCGCACGGCACGCTCAATATCGCCATGAACCGCATGGGCGCTCGCTCTGATTCAGGCGAAGGGGGCGAGGATAAAGCACGCTATACGTTGCTGCCTAATGGCGATAATGCCAATTCGCGCATTAAACAGGTGGCAAGCGGGCGGTTTGGCGTGACGGCGGAATACCTCAACCAGTGTGATGAGATTGAAATTAAGGTGGCACAGGGCGCAAAACCGGGGGAAGGGGGGCAGTTGCCGTCTTTCAAGGTGACAGCAGAAATTGCCGCACTCCGCCACGCAAAGCAAGGGATGACGCTGATTTCCCCGCCGCCGCACCACGATATTTACTCCATTGAGGATTTAGCGCAGCTCATCTATGACTTGAAGCAGATTAATGCAACAGCGCAGATTTGCGTGAAATTAGTGGCAAAATCAGGCATCGGCACGATTGCGACAGGGGTTGCGAAAGCGGGTGCGGATGTGATTTTGGTCGCAGGACACAACGGCGGCACGGGCGCAAGCCCGCTCTCCAGCGTGAAATACGCAGGGGTGTCTTGGGAATTAGGATTAAGTGAGGTGCATCAAGCCCTTGTTATTAATAATCTTCGCCATAAAATCACGCTCAGGACAGATGGCGGTTTGAAGACGGGGCGGGATATAGTGATTGCGGCGTTGTTAGGCGCGGAAGAGTTCGGCATTGGCACGGCATCGTTAGTGGCAATGGGCTGTATTCTGGTGCGGCAATGCCATTCCAACACCTGCCCTGTGGGGATTTGTACGCAAGATACAGCATTGCGGGAGAAATTCTCAGGAAGTCCTGAAAAAGTCATCAATTTATTTAGTTTTATTGCCGAAGAGGTGCGGGAAATCCTCAGCGGCTTGGGGCTAAAAAGCCTCCATGAAGCGTGTGGACGGAGTGACCGCCTGTATCAAATTTACAAGCAAAACAGCGTGTTTAATCAGATTGACCTCAATGCGGTGTTGGCACGCCCTGAAAGCAGCGCGGTTGACTACACGACGAAACCTTACCGCAACCCTGTGCCCGATACCCTAGATGCCCTTATCCTACAAGATGCAGCACCGTTCTTAAACGAGGGTGCGAAGATGCAACTCACATATGTGGTGCAAAACACGCACCGCACGGTGGGAGCGCGGCTGTCGGGCGAGGTGACGCGCCGTTATGGCATGCAGCATTTTGCGGATGACCAATTGACGATTCGCTTGCGGGGCAGCGCGGGGCAATCTTTGGGTGCATTCTTATGTAAAGGTATAACCTTAGAAGTGCAGGGGGAAGCGAATGATTATGTAGGGAAAGGGCTATCGGGTGGCTGCATTGTGGTGCGTCCGCGTGCCGCCTCCACCCTCCTTTCTTCTGATAATGCGATTATTGGCAATACCGTGCTGTATGGCGCAACGGCGGGAACACTGTTTGCCGCGGGACTCGCAGGGGAACGCTTTGCGGTGCGGAATTCTGGCGCAACAGCGGTGATTGAGGGTTGTGGCGCAAATGGCTGTGAATACATGACAGGCGGGACAGTCGCCATTTTAGGGGCAGTCGGACACAATTTTGCCGCAGGGATGACAGGCGGCGAGGTGTTCGTCTATGACTGCTATCAAAAATTATCACAGTATATCAATGGGGAGTCTGTGTTAGCGATGGCGTTAGATAAAGACGCGGCAGACAGACTTAAAGTGCTGCTAGAACAGTATGTTACCAGAACTGATTCTGCCGTTGCTGCGCAACTTCTCAGCCGTTGGGCGCAAGCGCAACAACATTTCGCGTGGGTGCGGGGTAAAGAACATGTGGTGCAGGTGGAAAAAACAATAAAAACAAAATACTAGTATTGATTTTGTTGTTGTTCATACCATGCTGCTGCTGCGGTTACAGCAAGGTTTATAACATATTGTGGCTGGCTGGTTATTTTAGCAATGCTGTCTGCTACTGCTTCTTTTTCAGTTAATGATGAATCTGTCATGTTTTCTGTGCGTTCGAGTGCCCGAAGATAACGTGGAACGAGATAGCTACTCTTCCCGTCTTCTTGTTCTTGTAACGCGAAACACGATAAAGAGGCGCAAATAAATGTTCTCTCTTGACTATTTTCTATCCCATGTTTTTCTTTCAGAAATTCATGAAAATTTTGAATAACATGTTCTGCTTCTGCTTTCGTGAGTTTAGAGCTCACCTTATCTTGATTTTGTTCCTGAGCAACACGCATGGTGTCTATTTTATCTTGTTGTTCTTCTGTAGAGAGAGATAAGAACGTCTCTATACGATTTGCAGATTTACTACCTACTGAAATAAGTGTGTGGCTCTTAAGCACGTTTGTGATTGTGCCGTATTTCGATGGATCTGTTGTTAATAGCTTGGGTGCATCTTTAATGGAGACCCCTAATTTTCCAATTAATTCTAAAAAAGGCTTAACATCGTATTGTGCCTTTTTTTCTTCTATAGCTGTGTTTACTTCATTTATTTTAGCTTGCTGCGCTTGCCTATCTAATGCTAAGAATTCTTTGATAGGCACGACGAATTGATTTGTCAGAGGGATGGATTTATCTGCAGACGCAAAGTCTAGTTTTAAGCGATTATATTTAGTTGCGTCGTCGGTTAATAATTTGGGCGCGTGTGTGATAGGCATCCCTAATTCTTCTATCAATGCTAAAAAAGGCTTTAAATCATAGTATGTACGTTTCTCAGCCATAGTCGTGTTAACATCAGCCGATTTAGCTTCTTGTTCTTCTCTAGGTAGAGATAAGAACGTCTTTATAGGTTCGACAGCAGCATGACCAAGAGGTATAGATGTATTATCAGGTTTATTAAGATAGGATCTCAGGCTGCCATATTTTTCGGAGGGAAACTCTAATAACCTCGGTGCATCTGTAGTAGATACCCTTAATCCTTTTATTAACTCTAAAAAAGATGTTAAATCATATTGATCGCGTTCTAGTGCTAGTTTGTTTTTTACTTTATCTATTCTAACTTGTTGCTCTTGGCTATTGAGTCCTAAGAATTGTATTATACGAACAACAACTGGATTATTGTAAGGTATAGATTGACTCTGAGATTTAAGTTGTTTCCTTATAGCTGTGTATTCACTACTGTCGTCGGTTAAAAATCTGGGAGCGTCTGTGATAGACACACCTGATTTGTCAACAAATGCCAAAAAAGGCGTTAGATCATATGTTGTACAGGACTTACGCAGTTCTATACTCATCGTAACTGAAGAAGTTGCGATGTTTCGCTCAAGCGCCGCGCGGGCTTTACCGCTCGCAAATTTTTTTGCAAATCTTGAGGTGCGAGCGGTATAGTCAAGCGTAGCGCGTTGTTTTATAA
>CANGXP010000018.1 GCA_947457935.1 Alphaproteobacteria bacterium
TCGCTTGGGTTATCCTTAAACGCGCCGCATATGCCCTCAAAACTACCGTCTATCAACTAAAAGAAAAATTACTCTATGACTATGTATATTCAGCGTTGAATAATCCACTCAGACTTGTGATGTGAATCACTCAGCTGCGTAAGTCCTGCTCAAGAACAACAAAACAAATGGCGGAAGAAATACAAAAAAAATGGCCTGAGCAAAAGGTTGCCCCCAGTGATATACGAAAAGAAATAGAAGGAAAACTTGGAGACATGTATTTTCGTACAGGTCGCGAAGAAACCTTTAACACAGATGACGCTACTTTTGTTTCATCTTCAGCTCTTAGAGAAGCAATAAATTCAAACCCACGTGTTTAAATTTGCTGTATTCTTGACATAGGCAGCTCTATTGTTATACTATATTTGCTTATATAATGAGCAAACGTCAGCCCATCCTGTGTAGATTAGATTCGCATGTCCCCTGCTTTGCTATATCCTATTTTGCCGCTTCGTGACATTGTGGTGTTCCCGCAGATGATTGTGCCGCTGTTTGTGGGGCGCGATAAATCTGTGACCGCGTTGGAGCAAGCTATGCGGGAGAGCAAGCATATTCTGCTGCTCACGCAAAAAACCGCTGCGGAAGATGACCCCAAACCCCATGACTTATTTTCTGTGGGAACTGTGGGCAATGTTCTGCAGTTGCTAAAGCTGCCTGATGGCACGGTGAAGGTGCTGGTGGAAGGATTGCGCCGCGCCGAAGTGGTGGAGTATAAAATCACCGATGGTTTTTATGCAGGGCACGCGCATATTTTGGATAATGCCCGCGATGACAAAGGCGATATAAATGCATTGTGTCGGGCGGTTTTGTCGCAATTTGAACAGTATATTAAGCTGAATAAAAAGATTGCCCCTGAAGTTCTCACGGCTGTTAATCAGATTGATGATGCGGGCAGACTGGCGGATACGATCGCCTCGCACCTTGCGCTAAAGATTGCGGACAAGCAAGATTTGTTGGAAACCTTGAGTGTCTATAGCCGCTTAGAAAAAGCATTTGGCTATATGGAAGGCGAAATTGGGGCGTTGCAAGTTGAAAAGCGCATTCGCACGCGCGTTAAAAAACAAATGGAGAAAAATCAGCGCGATTATTATTTGAATGAGCAAATGAAGGCCATTCAAAAGGAACTCCATGAAAATGAAGAAGGCAAAGACGAATTAAGCCAGCTTGAAGCGAGTTTAAAGAAATTACGCTTAACCCCCGAGGCAAAAGAAAAAGTTGCTTCTGAAATTAAGAAATTACGCGCGATGAGTCCCATGTCTGCTGAAGCGACAGTGGGACGTAATTACCTTGACTGGATTGCAACATTGCCATGGAAGAAAAATTCTAAGCTGAAGCATGATATTCACGCAGCGGAAAATATACTTAACCAAGATCACTACGCATTAGAAAAAGTGAAAGAGCGGATTTTGGAATATTTAGCCGTGCAAGTGCGCGCTAAAAATCTTAAAAGTCCTATTTTATGCTTAGTGGGCCCTCCCGGTGTGGGAAAAACGTCCTTGGCAAAATCAATTGCACGGGCAACAGGGCGGAATTTTGTGCGGTTGTCTTTTGGCGGCGTGCGTGATGAATCTGAGATACGGGGGCATCGCCGCACCTATATTGGCTCCATGCCCGGTAAAATTATTAACAGCATGAAAAAGGCGAAAACGAGTAACCCGCTGTTGCTGATTGATGAAATTGATAAATTGGGGCAAGATTTCAGGGGGGATCCTGCCTCTGCCTTGCTTGAGGTGCTAGACCCTGAACAAAACAAAACCTTTAATGATCATTATCTTGAGTTAGATTACGATCTCTCGCAAGTGATGTTTGTGTGTACGGCAAACACGTTGAATATGCCTCAACCGTTACTGGATAGGATGGAAGTTATTCGTCTTGCGGGCTATACGGAAGAGGAGAAGGTGGAGATTGCTAAAACCCACCTTATTCAACGACAACAGGCGGATCACGGTTTGCGGAAAGATGAGTGGTTTATTACCGATGCGGCGTTGCGTGATGTGATTCGCTATTACACACGAGAAGCAGGGGTGCGGAATTTAGAGCGGGAACTGGCAAAACTCACCCGTAAAGCGACCAAAGAAATTTTGAGTAATCCCGCTGTTAAAACAATTACGGTCACACCTGAAACATTAGAAAAATATTTGGGTGTGAAAAAATTCCGCTATGGTGTGGCGGAGATAAAAGATCTGATTGGTGTTGTTACAGGTTTGGCGTGGACAGAAGTGGGCGGTGAATTGCTGTCTATTGAAGCGGTGAGCATGATTGGCAAGGGGAAAGTCACCACTACGGGCAAGCTGGGAGATGTGATGCAGGAATCCATTAGTGCGGCGACAAGCTTTATTCGCTCGCAATGCGTGCATTACGGCATTAAGCCGAGTGTGTTTGAAACACAAGATATTCACGTGCATGTGCCTGAGGGGGCAACCCCGAAAGATGGTCCTTCGGCGGGGGTGGCGATGTGTACCGCGATTGTTTCTGCACTGACAGGCATTGCGATCCGCCGCGATATTGCCATGACGGGTGAAATGACGTTGCGCGGTCGCGTGCTGCCGATTGGCGGACTCAAAGAAAAGCTGTTGGCGGCTTTGCGCGGCGGCATCAAAACCGTGTTTATTCCACAAGAAAATGTGAAAGACCTCGCGGAGATTCCCGCCAATGTTAAAGAGGGCTTAGAAATTATCGCGGTGTCTCATGTCAATGAAGTGCTGGAACAGGCGTTGACCTCGCGGCTTATTCCGATTGAGTGGGAAATGGAAGTAGAGAGCAAGGGAACTGCGCCGATACTGCTTCCTCTTGGCGATGAGTTAGGGATTCGGCATTAGGGTTTCTATAACGCCGTTTGGCGTTAGCAACTGTGGCAGCACAACAGGGTCTTTTCCCAAAGGATAATAGACATACAGCGGCACGCCTGACCGCCCAAATTGCTCTAAATATTTACCGATGGCGGTATCGCGATTTGTCCAATCCAACACGATCAGTTTGACGTTATTTTGCTGAAATGCGGCTTGTACCCGTTCATGCTTTAAAGTGACCCGTTCGTTGACTTTACAGGTGATGCACCACGCTGCTGTCACATCCACAAATACAGGTTGGTTTGCAGTAAATGTTGCAATATCGTTGGGAGAAAAAGCTTTTGTGGTGGTTGGTTGGGGTTGCGGTGTTGTGAAAATGAGCAGTGCTAAAAAAAGAGCAAGTCCGCAATAGCTTAACTTAGCAAGACTTTTGTTGCGATAGACAACAAAGGCAGTAACCACGAGAAGTGTAATACCGATGAGGGCTTTTAGTAACGCCTCAATCTGTTGCTGTTGCAACACATAGAGTAACCAAACCGCCGTTGCATACATCGGCAATGCCAGCCAATGCTTAAGGCGTTCCATCCACGCACCAGAACGCGGCATTTTGCGGCGTAGCCACGCACTATGCGTGATGAGCAAATAGGGTGCGGCAAGCCCTAATCCCAGTGCAATAATAACGCTGAAGGCTTCCAAGGGTGGCTTTACGAGGGCATAACCAAGGGCTGCAGCCATGAAGGGGGCGGTGCAGGGGGTGGCGACCACCGCCGCAATCATCCCCAAAAAGAAGCTGCTTTTCAGACTGCTTTGCTGGCTTATTTTCCCGCCCGTGTTGCCTAATAAGGTGGGCAGTGACAAAACCCCTGATAAACTTAATCCCAACGCAATGAAGACAAATGCCAATGCCATGACAAAGGCGGGTGCTTGTAACTGAAAGCCCCAACCAACAGCGTTCGCGGTGTGTTGCAAGGATAAAACAATCCCGCCAAAAATCAGAAACGCGACAAGAATGCCGCCTGTATATGCCCATCCTTCTTGCCGTGCATGGAAAGCGTCTTTGTTTGGTAATTTACTTAAGGAGATGGCTTTTAAGGCTAGTACAGGGAATACGCACGGCATCAAGTTCAAAATAAGCCCGCCGATAAAGGCAAAAGCAGTTGCAAGCCAGAAAGAAAGCGTGGGAGAGGAGGGCAGGGGAGCTGTTGTTGAAGGGGCGGCTGTGAAGGCAAAGGCGCGTTTTTCTGTTGCTGTTTGAAGCGTGATAATGCCTGAAAGAGTCTTGTTTTCTGCGGAGGAAATGAGCGGTAATGTAAAGAGATAGTCCTCGCCTTGCTGTGTGAACGATTGCGTTATAACATTTTCCACAATACCTTCTTGGGTTAGAAAGAGCGTGCCTGTTTGGGCTGCTGGCAACACAGATTGTGGCACACGGAACGCGAGGTTTTTTTCTGTTTCTTGGTATGAAAGCGGCTGATTTAGGGGCGTTGCAAAGGCAGTATGAGCCGCGTTAAAAAGAGCTTCAGTTTCTTTTGAGGCAACAGGCGCAACGCTAGATACAGGGATGGAGAGTGTGAAGGTTGCTATTTCAGGAATACAAATATCTTTGCATACCAGCCACGTTGCGGTTGCTTTAATGTCAAGAGAGTCGAAAGGAAGATTTTTAGGAAGCATGAGCGTGCTAAGTAGGGTAACGGGGGCATCGTAGCCATAGGTGACAAGCGGTGGTGTGGGGATAAGTTTGGGCGTGGGGAACATAAGTGGGGAGGCACTAACGCCTTCAGTCAATGCCCATTTTATTGTTGCGGGCAGACCACTATCGCCCGCATTTTGCCAATAGGTATGCCATCCTGCTTCTAGCTCTAAATTGAGTGCTATATCAACTTGTTGGCTTGCTGTAACAGCGGGCGTTTCAACAATCAGTGATGCTTTTGTGTGCGGTGTGGTAATTGTTTGCGTGTTGTTTTGGGCAGACGCAGCAGAACTTAAAAAAACTACGAAAAAGAGCAAGAGACAGACGCGCATATTTAACACCTGAAGATACGATAATCTATCCTATCATATAACGCGTTAATTTTGAGAAACGAGTTTTTAAAAAATATCGCGCACTGTCATTAAATTGGTGTCGAGTCCACCAAACGAGTTTTTCGTGCGGAAGAAGCCTTCTGAATTCATGCAAACGTCCATGACAGATATGCGAATGCGAAATCGCTCGGTTAATCCCGTTGATTGTGCTCCTGGGGGGGCAGCACGAAATGATTCATATTTACAACGATAAAAAGCTTGCTCCAATGTCCGCCCGTTATAGCCGCGATATTCTTCTTCAGCAGGCGCACCTTGGCGAGGGTTGTCTTGATAGGCAGACAAAGCCATCTGTTGTTCCAGTGGATAGGCGGGAGGAGCTGCCTGCTGTTGCCTTGCTGCGCCGCCACCAAGAACAGGCATTATTTGAGTAGTGCCTCGATTATTATCAAAAGATTGGACGCTGAGATTTTGTGCGTATCCTTCTTGGAATGCAAAAAACATCCCTGAAACAGAAAGCATAAAAAAAAAGTATTTTTTAATTTTTGACATACTTAAAAATATCAAATCCTGCTTTTTTTTGCAAGAAGATTTTTCTGTTTTTCTATTTATAATCAATGTCTTATATTTTATTTTAAGTGATTAAAATCACAAAGTCGCTTGCACACCTATAAAGTGCATGTAGGTATTTTTTAACTATTTGATTGTATATATTAAGAGCGACACTTATAAGGTGTGATTATGATGATACGCTATAATGAGACACAGTCTGGTTTGTCTGTCTTGGAACAAGCAAATATACCAGCCGTATTGGTGCAAGAAATATTCGTTGTACAATCACAGATGTTTGCTGGATTGCAGCAACACTTGCGCTTGTTTAAGGAAGAGATAGAAAGTTATTTGACAACAATAACCGTGCCGTTGGCGCAACAAGAAAAAACGGTGCAAGAGCAGCAGCAAATCTTACAAAAAGTTATAAGGAATGCAGAGGTTTTAGAGCTTGGCAATGCAGAAAATTTGAGTTTATCAGAATATGGAGACTTTGTAGAAAGTATTCTGAATAATGCAATTCTTCTGACGATTGCTTATTCAAAGCAAGCTATTTCTATGGTTTATCGCCTAAGTGATGTTGTAGAGCGATTGGGTACTTTAGGGCAATTAGTTGTAAATATTAGCACGGTTAATCGAAAAACAAAAATGCTGGCACTGAATGCAACGCTTGAGGCCGCACATGCGGGGCAAGAAGGGCGCGCCTTTCATCATGTGGCGGCAGAGGTGCGCGATTTGTCGGAGAGTATCTCAAAATTATCACACAATATGCAGACTGAAATTCATCATGTCACACAGGGTGTGTTGGAAACCCACAAAATGTTGGTGCAATGCGCCGCAATGGACATGCAACCGATGGCGGAAGCAAGTGAAAAATTAGAGCATTTGATTACCGCCTTGCTAACCCAACAAGAGCGTTTTGCTGCTGTAAAGCAAGAGATACAAGCGTTGCCAGCACCGCAAGGAGATCTTCCTACAGTTTTTCCTCTTGTGAAAAAGATACAAAAATTCCAAAGTATTGTGGAAAAAATACAGCAGCAGCAGGGGGGAGTTTTAGAAAAATTAAATAATTCAACATCTATTGAAGAGATGCAGGCGTTTTTTGCAACACAGGAGAATGAAATGCGCGCGTTTTTTTCAATGGATGCGTCAGAAATAACTACAGTACCATAACACAAGTGGAGTAAGGACGATGCAATATTCATCAGAGGCTGCCTCAAATGGCGGCATAAAATATACTCTCTCAGGGCAGTTATCGGCGCAGCATCACCCGATTTTTCGCGTTCTATTAAAAGAACTTGAGGCAGCAACTTTTTCGCACTGTACGCTGAATTTGGCGCAATTAGAGTTTATTGATTCAGGGGGACTGGGGATGCTGTTGCTTGCGAATGATATGTGCAAAAAACGAGGTTCTATACTGGTTTTACAAGGGGCTACAGGGAATGTATTAAAAATACTCACCTTATCACAATTCCAAAAAATTATGACAATGATAGATTGACAATGTATTTATCACCTCAAGAAGCAGGTATGTGGGAGGCGAGGCTTCCCACAGAAAAAATAATACGAGAGCCGATTGCGGCATTATTAGTGGAAGAGATGCAGCAATTTATTCGCTTTTCGGAAGAAATGCGCTTCAAAATAGAATTTTGTTTGCAAGAGGGACTACAAAATGCAGTCGTGCATGGAAATTTAGAAGTGACCATGCCCCTGTTATCCTTAGAAGATTTTGAGCACGCTCAAAATATTATAGAGCATCGTTTGACTATCCCCCTTTTTAACCAACGACAAGTACAGGTTGTCTGTCGATTGTTTTCTGAAAGTTTGGAATTGAATATTAAAGATGAAGGCAAGGGTTTTTCAATAGCCGAAAAGCAAAAAGAAACGCTGTTTGGGCGGGGATTTATGCTGATGACAGAATTATCCGATGGATTTTCGTATTGCCAAAAAACAACAACATTGCAAATTCTGTTCAAGAAGTTGTCATAAAACCATCACAAGAGTCACAAACAGCGTGCCACGTTACAGGATGATTGCCGCAAGCATGGCATGTCCAATCGTGTAAGGGAGCAGCTTGTTGGGCTTCAAGCGCGTATTTTTCAGTGATATTCTTTGGTTTGTTTCCTTGCTCTGCCATTTTTTGCAAGAGGGTGTAAGCAGTACGATTTGGTGTGATTTTTAGCGATTTTTCTGCAAAATCGGTTGCTCTGCCGAGAATACCGAGAGAAAATTCTGCGGCTGCGAGAAGTAATAAGCTGTTGATATTTTTTACATGTGGAGCAGTGAAATATTTTATGTGTTTGTAGGCGGCGAATGGCTCAAGCATTTCAACACTTGCCTGAAACGCTGTTGCAAGGGCGGGATGCGGGTTTTTCTTCCATGTTTTATAAAGCAGCGTGCGCGCGCGCGCTTCTTGGGTAGGCAGCAGAGCGTGTGCAAATTCAATGACTGTGGGGATATTTTTTTTATCAAGATTAAAAGCGCGTTCAAGCAAAGCTAATGCTTCCGATCCAGAAAGTAGGCGACTTTTTTCAAGTAAAACACCTTGCAAAGCCTGTTGCGCAACAGCACGCGGGAGTATTTTTTTTGTCAGTGTGTTGGTGATGGCTTGTTCGGCTGCATCCCAGTTTTTTTGCTTGACGATTTCTTGCACAAAATTTTCTGTCGCCCACACGTTTTCAGGATGCGCATAATAAAAATCAGTGATTAATTTTTGTGTAGTATTGGTATCGTTTGTTTTTCGTGCGTTGGTGATTAACCCCCTCATGCCAAGAGCCGTTGTTTCAGGACGTTTTGTCATTTCGGTATAAAAACGCGTCGTTGCGGCAGTATTTTGCTGAAGTTGCGCTGCTTGTGCTTGCAATAATAATGTGAGTGAGTGCTCACTCAGCAAGCCATGTGCTTTTTTCGCAAAGGATTCTGCCAAATCACCTTGTTGTGAGGCAAGGGCAAGGAGTGCTTTACCCGCATAGTCGATGCCCTGTTGTTGGCGTTTTAAGCGGTGTCTGTCGCGCCAATGCAATGGGAAATGTGCCAGTGTAAGTAGAAAATATAAGCCCAAAGCGAGGATAACAAACACAATGCTGGCTGCACCCAATAACACCGCAACTGAAGTCTGTATCTCATAGCCCAGCCATATAAGACTGACATTGCCTTGATTATCAGCGAGCCACACAGCCCCTGCAATCAGCGCAATCAGAAAAGCGGTTGCAAAAATTTTTCTAATCATGAGAAGCGGCAGGGGTTGTAGGCAAAGGATGGGGTTGCTGTTGTTTTGCAAGGTCTTCTATTTGTTTTTCCAGCGCGTCTAACTCTTCCGCGACTTGTTGGCGTTTCTTGAGGTTGTCCTGCCAATCTTGCAGTTCTCGCTGACGCTTTAATTCCTGCGGAAGGCGTTCAACTTCGGAGATAGCGCGTTGAATTTGTTCTTGGCGCAAGGCTTCTTGCGTTTGCGCAATTGCATCGTTATCAGCAGCGTATACTTTTTTCACCTGCACCAGCGAGGCGAGAGTTTTGCCAAGCCAACTCGTGTGCTCTTCAGTAAGCATCACAGGTTTTTTGACGATAGAGTTGAATGACTCAAGCAATTGTGCTGTGGTTGCAGTACCAGTTTGTGCTGTAGCTTCAAGCGTGGGTGTTTTGGTGAGAATCCCCAAAGACGCAAAGGCGGATTTTGTTTGTGCATAGGCAAATGAGAACGCCGCACCTGTATTTACCTTTTGTTGTAAAAGCTGAAGAGCAAGAGAGGCGAGCAGGGGGGTGTTTGTGGCGGGCTGCTGGATGATTTGCGTTGTGTTTTCTGGTACAGGGCGATTGTGCAGGGCTGCAACATCGTTTTTTAAGGCAGACAGTGTTGCTTCAACACTTGTGGGAAGGGCAGGGGGCTGTTGGTTTTCTAAGGTTGTGATTTGTTCTTGAAGAGCGGCAATTTTGAGTTGCAGAGCGTTTTGAGAGCGGGACATTTTCTGCCAGCCTATCCACACCGTGCAACTTACTAATACTGCCATGCTGAGGGCTGCAAGCGTTATAAGTTGCTTCGTGGAGAGCGATTTTTTAACGGGGGTGGGCGCGGTCATATGTTTCCCTGTGCAATGATTGTTTGTAGCAAACTTTCCGTATCAGGGCTAGGAGAAATCACGCATCGCGCTTGCGCGAGCAGGGGGTGAGCGGCGGCGGTTGCGTGGCTCAAACAAAACAGCGTTAAGGAAGGTAGACGGGGTTGTTGCGCATGATGCAACATCAGTTTTACAAAAATTTCTGCGGTGCGTGCAGACCATAGCCCTACAGCGTTTATCGTGGTATCGCTAATGTGAGTGAGTGTTCGCGCACTAAAGTTTTCTGCAGCGTTCGCGCTGTAAACAATGCTTTCTCCTGTGAGAAACTTTGGAGGAAGTGGCTGTGTGATATGCTCGCCGCGAAAATAATAAACAGGCATGGTAAGATTAGTGAGCATTGATTGCACGGTTGGGGCAACAAAGGCGATATGTTGAAATCCCTGCTGTTTTGCGGTTGTAGCCGTGGCATTCCCGACGCAATATAGGGGTTTTTGTAATAATGCTGGAAAGGTTGCCACGGCAGGAATGGCGTTTTTGCTGGTAAATAAAATGGCGGGTGCGTTTAACGCGTTGTCCACCTCTTGTAAGGTGGGGAGGTGTGTAATCATTGTTAATAGGGGATCAATCAGGCTGTTAATGCCCAAACTGGCAAGGCGATGCTGGATTTTTTCACTGTCTGCTTGAGGGCGGGTGAGCAGCAGCATCAGCGGCGCACCGTTTTCATAAATTCAATCCCCGCTTGGGCAATTAAATCGTGCCCAACGCGCTTCCCCATTTCAAAAGCATCAGAGGGCAATCCTGTTGCGGTAGCTGTATATGATTGCGTGCCATCTTCAAGGGAAACAAAGGCGCGTAACGTGAGTGAGTGTTCACTATTGATTTCTGCAAAGGCAGCAACGGGGGTTTTGCAGTTTGCTTCTAAGGCAAGCAACACGGCACGTTCTGCGGTGATACAGGCGGCTGTTGCAGCATCATTTAGGGGGGCAAGCATGGCGGCAATATCCGCGCGATGTTCTGCGTAAAGAATAGCAATCACGCCTTGGCTTGCGGCAGGTAGCATTTCATCGGCGGTGAAAATTTGTGTTGCATGGTCTGTGAGATTAAGGCGTTCTAGACCTGCCATTGCCAAAATAATTGCATCAAAATCTTCAGTTGCCAATTTTTGCAAGCGGGTAGGAACATTCCCGCGTATGGATTTAACGAGGAGGTCAGGGCGTTTTGCAAGGAGCTGTGCTTGCCGTCTTAACGATGATGTGCCAATAACAGATCCTTTTGGTAATGCCTCTAGTGTGAGTGAGTGTTTACTCACTAGTGCGTCCACACTATTTGCGCGGGGTAATACAGCACCAATAGCAAGCCCCTGTGGCAAATCAGTGGGCACATCTTTCAAAGAATGCACTGCAATATCCACGTCATTGTTTAATAAAGCATGGTCAAGCTCTTTGCAAAATAACGCTTTCCCACCAACATCATATAAGGGTATGTCAAGAATTTTATCACCTGAGGTGGTCATCGGCACAACAAACGTCTCTCTCTTCAGCAAGTGTTGAACAAGAGTTGTTTGCGCGAGGGCAAGTTTGCTAGCGCGCGTGCCTATACGAACGGGTGAGTGCATTGTGTCGCGTTAAGGCTTGTGCTTTCTACTGTCAACTGTAAAATATAGTTGCTCCACTTTAGAGTATTACATGTCTGCGAACTGCCCTTAGCGTTGCTTATGTACAAAGGGTACACCGCGCGCCGCTGCGGTTGTTCTCGACTATGTAATATTCTAAATTGAAACAACTATAGCGTTCTGGATACCTTAAAAAAGCATGATAAAAATACTCGCCCTTGAAACAAGTTGTGATGAAACTGCCGTTGCGGTGGTGGATAGTCATAAGCGTATTCTGGCGCATGTTATTCGCTCGCAAATTGAGGAACATCAACTATATGGCGGCGTTGTGCCGGAACTTGCCTCGCGGGCGCATTTGGACTTCCTTCCTTCCTTAGTGACGGAAGCGTTGAAACAAGCGAGGCTTGGATATGGTGATGTGTCCGCGATTGCCGCAACCACTGGTCCTGGATTAATGGGGGGGCTGTTAGTGGGGGCGACATTCGCCAAAGCGGTTGCTTTTGCAAGGAATTTGCCTTTTTTGGGCATTAATCACCTTGAAGGACACGCGCTCACCGTGCGGCTTACACACGATGTGCCTTTTCCGTATTTGTTGTTGCTTACTTCAGGGGGGCATTGCCAAATTTTGGAAGTACGCGGCGTGGGCGATTATAAAGAGCTTGGAACAACATTGGATGATGCAGCGGGGGAAGCGTTCGATAAAGTTGCTAAAATGTTGGGTTTGGGTTTCCCTGGAGGGCCTGCGGTGGAAAAAATGGCGTTAAAAGGACAGCCGAACATCCCCTTGCCGCGTCCGTTGATGGAGCAAAACAATTATAATTTTTCTTTCTCAGGTTTAAAAACAGCGGTGTTGCAGTATCAACAAAAACATGCGCCGCTTTCCCCGCAAACGGTTGCAGATTTGTGCGCCTCATTTCAAGCAGCCGTGAGGGATTGTTTTGTTAATCGTTTGACGAAGGCGATACAAGCCTTGCCACTATGTCAACACGTTGTGGTCGCAGGCGGAGTGGCAGCAAATGTGTATTTACGCGATGCTTTGCAGGAATTATGTACACAGCAAGGGCGAATTTTTGTTGCGCCGCCGTTAGCTCTTTGCACAGATAATGCCGCCATGATTGGATGGGCAGCTATGGAAAGATTCCGTTTGGGGTATCAAGATCCCCTCACGCTTCGCCCCCGCCCAAGGTGGCCACTTAAGGAGCTGACTTCATGCAATACTGGCTTTTAAAAACCGAACCTTATAAATTTTCTTATGCGATGCTGGAGCAGGCAGGGAGCACGCATTGGGATGGCGTGCGTAATTATCAGGCGTGTAATAATATTAAAGCGATGAAAATAGGCGACAAAGCCCTTATTTATCATTCTGTTGATGAGCGGCAGATTGTGGGGATTGCGTCGGTTATTAAAGAATATTACCCTGACCCAACGGACGAAACAGGGCGGTTTGTGATGGTGGATATTGCGCCCGTTGCGGCGTGTGTCAAACGGGTGTCTCTGGCGGAAATCAAATCACATCCGCTATTACAAAATATGGCGATGGTGCGGCAAGGGCGGTTGTCTGTGTCGCCTGTGACGCGAGAAGAGTGGGATGTTGTAATGCAGTTAGCAGGTAACGGATAAAACCATTGCGAAACGCCATGTTTATGGCTAGTAATTTCCAGCTATGACCGATGCACTTACCGTCAGCGATCTCACCAAAAAATACGACACCATCACGGCGGTGAACGATGTGTCGTTTTCTGTTAAAGTGGGGGACGTGTTGGGCTTTTTGGGGCCCAATGGGGCGGGTAAATCCACCACCATGAAAATGATTACAGGATTTCTACAGCCCGATGCGGGGGAAGTAGTAGTGTTGGGAAAATCAATGCACACGCACCCGTTGCTTGCGAAAGCCGCCATAGGGTATTTGCCTGAAGGCTCGCCGCTTTACGGGGATATGACCGTTATAAATTTCTTAGGTTTTATGGCGCAAATGCGCGGTATTACAGAGATTAAAAAGAAGGGGGCGGCGATTAATCGTGCTGTATCGCGGATGCAACTGCAAAGTGTGTTGCGACAACCGATTGACACGCTCTCAAAAGGATTCAAGCGACGTGTTGGCTTTGCACAGGCAATTTTACACAATCCAAAAGTGCTGATTTTAGATGAGCCGACAGATGGGCTTGACCCCAACCAAAAACATCAAATTCGCCAGCTTATCCGCGATATGGCAAAAGAAAAAGCCATTGTTATTTCAACGCACATTTTGGAAGAAGTAGAGGCGATTTGCACCCGTGCTATCATTCTCAATCAGGGAAAAATTGTGTTGGACAGTACGCCCCAGCAAATGCAACTAGAAGCACAAGAGCAACGCCATGTTATTGTGCATGTTCCCCGCGCCCAAAGCGATAAATTATTACCCACGTTGTTGAAAATAAACGGTATTATCAAGGTTGAGTTTCAACAAGCAGATGACCCCACACAGGCAGCGTTGCGTATTCATGGCGAAAAGGATTTAGCATTGCTGGATACCGTGCATAAGGTGCTGAGTGACCACCAGCTTCAAGCCTCGCAAATTCGCATGGAAACAGCGCGGGTGGAAGATATGTTCCGTAAAGTGACGTTAGGGACGATGAATTGATGAAAGTTTTTTCCTCCGCAACACGCCTTATTTGCAAACGAGAGTTGTTCTCGTATTTCAGCACGCCGATGGCATATATTTTTCTCGTGCTATTCCTGCTGTTAAGTAACGCGCTGACGTTTTTTATGGGCGGATTTTTTGCAGCGGGGCAGGCGGATTTACGCAGTTTCTTCCTGTTCCATCCTTGGCTGTATTTGATTTTCATCCCGAGTTTAACCATGCGATTATGGTCGGAAGAGCGTAAAAATGGCTCGATTGAACTGTTGATGACGTTGCCGATTACCGCGCTAGAGGCAGCGTTGGGCAAGTTTTTCGCTGCATGGATATTCACAGGGATTGCCTTGCTGCTTACCGTGCCGTTGTGGATAACCGTGAATTATTTGGGGCAGCCTGATAATGGTATTATCGCGTTGAATTATCTTGCAAGTTGGTTGCTTGCGGGGGCGTTGGTGAGTGTGGGGTGTTTTTGTTCTGCCTTGTGTAAAAATCAAATGGTGGCTTTCATTTTAGGCAGTAGCTTGACGTTCTTATTTATTTTAAGCGGTACGCCCGTTATTTTGAGTTTTTTTAAGGGCTGGTTACCGAGTGTATTGTTAGAAGGTATTGCGAGTATGAGCGTTTTAACGCATTACGCGGCGATGGGTAAAGGGTTGGTGGGCGTGCATAACGTTGTGTTTTTTGGCGTGATGATTGCCTATTTTATGGCGGCTACCACCCTGATTATTCAAACAAAAAAGGCGGATTAGCCATGAAAATGATGCGCTATAATCTGTGGGGTACGATTGGCTTAGGGTTCATTGCCTTTTTATTGCTGAATGTGTTGTTGGAGATTGTTACGCCTCGTTTGAAAATTGATTTGACGGCAGACAGGCTTTTTACCGCATCCAGCGGTACGAAAAAAATTATCAATGACATTAAAGAGCCTGTTACGCTGACTCTTTATGTATCTAAGGAGCTTTCAAAGCTTGTGCCGCAATATGCGCCGTTTATTGCCCGTGTGGAAGATACGTTAGAGGATTATGCGGCGCGTAGTAACGGAAAAATTCGCCTCATTTTACGAAATCCTGAGCCGTTTTCCGATGTAGAAGACGAGGCGATTGCAGCGGGGTTGCAAAGTGCCGCCATGCAAGGCAGTGCGGAGAAATTTTATTTTGGCTTAGTGGGGACGAATAGCGTTGATGGCAAAGAAATAATCCCGTTTTTCAGCCTCGATAGAGAACAATTTCTAGAATATGACTTAAGCAAACTGCTGTTTTCTTTGGCAAGCCCGCAACGCAAAAAAGTCGCGATTTTGTCGGGATTGCCCTTAAGTGGAGATGAGATGGCGGCATTGTTTGGGCAAACACCGCAGCCGTGGGCATTTTTGCAAGCCTTGCAGCAGTTTTTTGCCACGGAAATGCTGCCTGAAAGCGTTAAAGAAATTCCTGTTGATACAGATGTGTTGCTTGTAATCCATCCTGATGATTTTCCGCCAGAAACGTTGAAAGCGATTGATGCATTTGTTGTTAAAGGAGGCAAGGTTCTTGCGTTTGTTGACCCGTTAAGTGAGGCAGCACGTCCGAAATCAACCCTAAATCTCCCCAGCGAAACGCCTAAAATAGCGTTTTCGGACATATTACAAGCATGGGGCGTGACCCTTGCAAAAGAACAATTCGTGGCGGATCACCGTTATGCGCGGCGTGTGCAGGTGGAAGTGGAAGGGCGGCAGCAGGAAATCAGCTATCTGGCGTGGTTGGGGCTACAAGAACAGGCGTTAGCCAAAAACGATGTGATGATAAGCTCGCTAAAACAGCTTAATGTGGGCAGTGCGGGGGCATTGCAGGTTATTAAAAATAATAAATCAGTGATTAATATTACCCCGCTCGTGACCTCTTCCCCAGAATCAATGTTGATGCCGATTGACTTATTGCGGCCGTCTCCTGATGCACTAAAAATTTTGCAGGAATTCAAACCGCAAAATATTAACTATACCCTTGCAATGCGTCTTGAAGGCAAGGTGATGAGTGCGTTTAGCAATCAGCCTTTGGGCAAAGAAACGCGCCTGATTGTGGTGGCAGACACAGACATGCTGCGGGATGCGCTGTGGACGCAAAACGTGATGGATAATGGCGTGCCTGCCTTATTGCCGTTTGCAGATAACGGCATGTTTGTGGTGAGTGCGATTGAAGATTTAAGTGGCGGCGGGGCTTTGGCGGGATTGGGGAGCCGTGGCACAACAAACCGCCCATTCACCACGATTCAGGCAATGCAACGTGTCGCAGAGGAAAAATTTAGTCGTAAAGAGCTTGAGTTGCAAAATGAGCTGAAAAATACGCAAAGCAAATTAGAGGCGTTACTCAAGACAGAACAACAACAAGGCGCGGGTATTGTCACCCCCGAACAACAACAGGTTATTACGGATTTCCAGCAAAAAGTTTCCAATTTACGCAAGGAATTACGCAATGTGCAGCGCATTTTGCGTAAGGATATTGAACGGGTTGAAACGATTGTGCTGGTGCTGAATATAGCGGTGTTGCCCGTGTTGTTGTCGATTGCGGGGATGTATATCGTTCGGCGTAAGTGGAAGGTATTTTAAACAATGCGCCGTTTACTGTTCGCGCTGTTGGGAGTGGGGCTGTTGTTAGGCACTGTGTTGCTGTTGCGGCAACCTGACGCAACGCTGCCGCAAGAACTATTGTTGCCTGACTTGAAAGCCGCAATAAACGACGTTGCAACCATTGATATTGTCAATGACGGTTTTAAATTTTCCGTTGAGCGGGTGCAAAATGAATGGGTTGTGCCTGCGGTGCGCTCGTTTCCTGCAGATTTTTCCCAAGTGCGGGCGCGACTGATGAGGCTTGCAGAAGCGCAGATTGTTGATTTGAAAACAAGCAATCCTGATTTTTATCCGCAGTTATTTTTAGAAGATCCCAACCGCCAAGGCGCACAAGGAACAAGGGTTACGCTTAGGGCGCAAGAAAAGGTGTTGGCGGATATTGTCATCGGCAAACAGGTCGGAGAGGCATTTTATGTCCGCACCGTGGATGGCACGCAAACCTACTTAGTAAAAAATATTGTTCCCTTCCCTAAAACTGCAAAAGAATGGCTTACACCAACCCTTACAGACATTGACCAAGAACGTGTGGCGCGTGTTTCTTTAAGCAGTGGTGTGGCGGTGGAGCGGCAATCGCCGTTTGATTTGCAATTTGTGTTTACAGGGGCGTTGAGCGGAAAACCGTTGCAAGATCCTTACGCGGCGGATGGTTTTGGGGCACTGTTTTCATATCTTCAGTTCGATGATGTGCGCCCGCTGCAGGAAGTTTCTGCCCTGCCTGTGCGTTATACTGCCGAGGTGACAACTTTCGATGGATTGCATCTGACATTAAAGTTGCTGGAGGACAACGGGACGTTCTGGGCGTTGCTTGAAGCGCGTGCTGTTGCGGTGAATACGGCGCAAATAGCGGAAAAAAAACCTGCGAATGCAAAGCGTCCGCTTGCGTTGCTAGAACCCCCTGTTGTGCAAAATGAAATAGAGTCTCTTAATAAAATTGCTAAAAAATGGGCATTTAAGTTACAAGATTTCAAAATAAAACGCCTTCAGGAAAAAAAAGAGAGCGTCTTGTTGGGAAAAAGGTAGACTTAGCTTTTTTATTTTTTACAGTGCGTTTTTAAATTTAACAAAGGAGAGAATCGTGCGTTTTTCAACAACGGCTTTGGTTGCAACAGGCGTAATGGCCGTAAGCACCTTGATGGGAACATCAGCGAAAGCCGAAATTGAGTATTATAAAAACGATCTGGTGGATGTACGGCTAGGGCTTTCAGCAGGCGCGATCTATTTTCAAAATCGCAACTCCAATTTTGGTAAGGGTGATAGAAATACGCCCTCAAACACCAACACCACATGGAATGAAGGGTTTGTAGAGCCTAGTGTTAAGGTGGATTTTAATTTAGAAGACAAGGGAACAATTTATACAGGACTCAGTGTTGTGGGGTCTTATACCCGTGGCGATGGTGATCCCACAGGGCTAACTCAAGGCGAGCCAGAAGATATTGATATTGATAATGCGTACATCGGCTGGAAATCACCCAAATTTAACAGCGAGACATTAGGAGACTACACGCTTGATGTATCAACAGGGCGGCAGTTTTATACGATCGGTGATGGATTCCTCGTAGGAGATCCCCATTTTGACCAAGGGGAAGAGGGGGCTTTATATCTTTCTCCCAGAAATAGTTTTAAAAACACCTTTATCGTGAAGTTTGATAACACCACCTATCACGCCGATGTGTTTATGTTAAAACTGGATAAGGACCAGACATTTTCCCGCGTCTATGGAACAAACTTAGAGTATCGCGCAACAGATAAATTCGTGTGGGGATTAACATATTTGAATATTGTTGATTCAGATAACGGCTCTAACACAAGCAATCTTGACTCACGAGATGGGCTGCAAACAAGCAGTGTACGCTTGCAAGGTAATCCGTTTTCTGCTGCACCGAACTGGTTTTTTGCAGGAGAAGCCGCCTATCAATGGAATGACAGAAGCACAAGAGATGTGCGCGCTTATGCTTATTATGGCGAGGTGGGCTATACCTTTGCGGATGTGATGTGGCAGCCAAAGTTGAATTATCGTTACATGACCTATTCGGGCGACAAAGCGAGCAGTACAGACAAAGATGAAGCGTTCGATTCTCTGTTTTTTGGCTATAGCCGCGGGCGGGGATCGTGGTTCTTAGGCGAGGTGGTGGGTGAGTACACCATTTTTAACACGAATGAGCATGTACATATGGTGCAGCTCAAAGTGAATCCGCTGGAAGAAGTGACAACAGGGTTTGTGTATTACAACTTCCGCCGTGATGAACCTGTTGTGGGCACAGCCAAAGCCTACGCAAACGAGCTGGATATTTTTGCGGATTATCGGGCAACCTCGTGGCTAACCCTCTCTACCACCTACGCGAGCGCGTTCCCTGACAGTGCTGCAAAAGCAGAAAACAATGGTTTTAATGATACCTATTCACTTATCCTGTTTTCTGCCTCGATAAACTTCTAGTTTTTTGAGAATAGCTGTTGTAGATAAGGCATCAAAGGCGGGTGTGGCGAAATGGCAGACGCACCAGATTTAGGTTCTGGCGAGGTAACTCGTGGGGGTTCAAGTCCCTCCACCCGCACCATCCACCTTCGCTTCGCTATGGCGCGATTGGCTTGCCAATCCTGACGAAGCGTTAGAGAAGTGGATGCCACGCTATAGTCTGTTAAGACGAAGGCGGGCAGGTTTGATGCCACTCTGGCAAAAATAAAGATTTTGATGCATTTTATACGAGAAAGATTTATGCAAGTTACTGAAACACTGAATAAAGGTCTGCAGCGTCATTTTACGGTGGTTGTGCCGCAAAACATTATTGAAGCAGAAGCAACACAAAGACTGAACGCGCTTAGCCACAAGGTAAAAGTAACAGGGTTTCGCCCTGGAAAAGTGCCTGCAGCGATTATGAAGCAACGCTATGGACAATCTGTGTTGGGGGAAACATTGGAAAATGTGGTGCAAAAAACCTCTGAGCAGGTGTTGCAAGAGCGGAATTTGCGTCCTGTAGTGCAGCCTAAAATTAGTGTGACAAAGTTTGCTGAGAACAGCGAGCTTGAATATACGCTGGAAGCAGAGCTTGCGCCTGATGTGCCTGCGATTGATTTAAAAGCACTGTCTTTGTCAGGGTATGATATTGATGTAACTGAAGAAAAAGTTGCAGAAGCGATTCAGCGTCTTGCAGAGGGGAGTCAGCAGTTTGAAGAATTACCTAAAGCACGGGCAGCGAAAGCGGGCGACCAAGTAACGATTGATTTCTTGGGCAGCATTGAGGGGACTCCCTTTGCAGGTGGCAAAGGAGAAGGTTTTACGGTTGTGCTGGGCAGCAAGCAAATGATTCCGGGATTTGAAGACGGTATTATTGGCAAAAAGCAAGGCGAAGAATTTACGATTAACGTGTCTTTCCCTGCTGATTATGGCGCGGCAAACCTTTCAGGTAAAGCGGCAGATTTCGCAATCAAGTTGCACACAATTAAACAACCCATTGCGCAAGAAGTGAATGATGCGTTCGCCAAAGTCATGGGTGTTGATTCTTTAGAGCAACTGAAGGAACGCGTTACCGATAATCTTAAAAAAGAATTTAAGACGTTAACACAAGATTACTTGAAAGCAGAATTACTGAAAGCCGTGGATGCAGCAGTTGATTTTGAACTCCCGCCCAGCCTTGTGGCAGCGGAATTAAAAGTGGTGCAGCAGCATGTGGAAGATGACCATGTGCATGATGAGAATTATCACCACGACCATGATACACCAGAAGCAAGCCCCGAGTTACAAGCGATTGCGGCACGGCGCGTGAAGTTAGGGCTTGTGTTGGCAGATATTGGCAACAAAAACAACGTGACGGTAACAGATGATGAAGTGCGCGATGCTATTTTGCAGCAGGCATTTCGTTCGCCTAACCCGCGTCAAGTATTAGAGTTTTTCCAACAAAATCCCCGCGCAATCAACAATATTCGTGCACCGCTCTATGAAGATAAAGTTGCCGCGTTTATGATTGAACAAGCAACTGTGTCTTTAAAGCCGATTTCTGAAGAAGCTTTTTACAAGGCTGCAGAGGCACAACAAGCGGATGCCGAAAAATTGACGAACGATACGGCAGAAAAACCGAAAAAAGCACCCGCGAAAAAAACTAAAGCTAAAACAGAGCAAACAGGAGAGTAACCATGGCTTTTGATAGAGATCCCTTAGAGGTTTATAATAACACCCTTGTGCCGATGGTGGTGGAGCAAACCAACCGTGGTGAGCGTTCTTACGACATTTATTCGCGTCTTCTCAAAGAGCGGATTATTTTCCTCGTAGGGCCTGTGCATGATGGCATTTCCTCACTTGTTTGCGCGCAGTTGTTGTTTTTGGAATCGGAAAATCCGAAAAAAGACATCTACATGTATATTAACTCACCGGGGGGGGTGGTCACGTCTGGTCTTGCGATGTATGACACCATGCAATACATCTCTCCCGATGTGTGCACCGTATGTATTGGGCAGGCAGCCAGCATGGGATCGTTGTTGCTGACAGCGGGCGCAAAAGGCAAACGCTATGCGTTGCCAAACTCACGGATTATGATTCACCAGCCTTCAGGCGGTTTCCAAGGGCAGGCAACGGATATTGAAATCCATGCAAAAGAAATTCTGTCTCTCAAAGCACGTCTCAACAATCTCTATGTGAAGCACACAGGGCAGAAATTGAGCGTGGTGGAAAACTCTATGGAGCGCGATAACTTCATGAATTCTGAAGATGCGAAAAAATTTGGCTTGATTGATGAAGTTGTGGCACAGCGTCCGCAAGCGTCTGACGAGAAAAAGTAAATAAATTGAGGTGAGGCTGGAAGCAGAAGCATTTGTTTCCAGCCCACCAACCTTAAAGCTTGCTATTTTGTAATGGCAGCGTTATAGACAACTTCCTTTTTCGTTCGGGGTGTAGCGCAGCCTGGCTAGCGCGCCTGGTTTGGGTCCAGGAGGTCGGGGGTTCGAATCCCTCCACCCCGACCATTCTTTTGTGAATGGTTTTTAAAGCGAGCTCATCATGTTAAAAGAATTCAAAGAATTTATCTCTCGTGGCAGCGTTGTTGACCTCGCTGTGGGGATTATTATTGGTGCTGCATTCACAGGCATTGTGAATTCCTTGGTAGCGGATGTGATTATGCCCGTGATGGGGATCATCACAGGGGGACTTGATTTTTCTAGCTATTTTATCAGTTTGTCTGGCGTGCAGTATGAAACGCTTGATGCCGCGAAAAAGGCAGGGGCAGCAACACTCCGTTACGGCGTATTCCTCAATGCCGTATTAAATTTTCTAATTGTTTCTGCCGCAATATTTATTTTAGTCAAACAAGTGAATCGCTTTAAAAAGCAGCAGCCCGCACCAGCTCCCTCCGCCAGTGAGGCATTATTGTCAGAAATTCGCGATCTGCTTAAAAATAAATAATCTTATCCTTGCAATAAGAGACGCGAGCATTATTTTTATAAAATTAATTGTGCTGGTAGTTTAAAAATTTTATAGCTACAAAGCGTTTTTTTAAAGGAAGTTGTTGTGAGTTCTGTTTTTAGTCGACTTTCCCCATGGCTCAAGCTGAGTGTGCTCATCGTTGTAATTTTTGCAAGCCTCGCAGGTACAAAGTTTTTGCAAATTAGTAAGGCGATTGCCCAAGCGGAAAGTTATCCAGAACCCAGTGAGACCGTAAAAGAAGTTACGGTGGCGCAGCAACTGTGGTCAGCCGAAGCGACCGCTGTTGGCTCCGTTATGGCAATTAAACAAGTTGAAATTCGCAATGAATTAGCGGGTGTGGTTAAAGCTATCGGCTTTAAGTCGGGGGAAACCATTAAAGAAGGACAGCTTCTTTTAGAATTAGACACAGAAACGGAACAGGCGAATTTGGCTGCCGCAAAAGCAGATTTAGTTTTGGCTAAAAAGACCTTGGCACGGCGCGAAAAATTGAAAATAAACCGTACTATTTCTGCAGAAGCGATTGACACGGCGCGTGCTGATGTGGCGAGAACGCTGGCTACAGTACAGTCTTTGCAAAAGACCATAATAAAGAAGAAAATTGTTGCGCCGTTTGCAGGACGTGTGGGGCTAACGAATTTACAAGCGGGATCCTACCTTCAAGAGGGAACGCTGGTAACAAGTCTTCAAGGCTTGGAACGTGATGCTTATGTTGATTTTAGCTTGCCGCAAGAGGCAGGTGAAATTGTGAAAATCGGACACCCTGTTCAACTCAAAGGTGTGGGATTTGCCAAGCAAGAGTTCACAGGCACCGTTGTCGCGGTAGAATCAATGATCACCAATGATCGCACTGTTAAGTTGCGTGCCGTTGTGAAAGATTTATCATCACTAACCCAAATGGGGCAGTTTGTGGATGTGCGAGTGGCAATAACCCCGCCTGTGCCCATGATTATGGTGCCTGTGACAGCGGTACGGCAAGCGTCCTATGGAGCGCATGTCTATGTTTTACAGGAAAAAGAGGGGAAATTACGCGCTTTTCAACGCGGCGTTAAAACAGGTGCAATTGCAGGGGATGCGATTGTTATTAAAGAAGGACTGAGCGTCGGCGAAAAAATTGCAGCCGATGGGTCGTTTAAATTACGCGAAGGCATCCTTGTTAATGTTGCTGCTGTTGGGGATGTAAAATAATGAGTGCGGAAGGTCGTCCTAATCGTTTTGCAGACATGTTTGTTAAAATGCCTGTATTGGCATTGGTTGTGAATGTTGCGTTGTTGCTGTTTGGTTTACGCGCAGTGACAGATCTTCCCGTGCAGCAATACCCGCGCATTGAAAGCTCTTCTATTGTTGTCACCACCATTTATATTGGTGCCTCTGCAGAGAACATTCGGGGGTTCATTACCACGCCGATTGAGCGGGCAGTTTCTGCTATTTCTGGTGTTGATTATGTTGAATCGGATAGCGTTGCAGGGCTGAGTACCGTAACGGTGCGCTTAAAGTTAAACCATCCTAGCACGGTTGCGTTGGCAGAAATCGGCAACAGATTAGATCAAATTCGCAATGAACTTCCCACAGAATCAGAACCCCCCACGGTGCAAGTGGTACGGGCAGATAGACCATATGCGACGTTTTATGTGAGTGTTACGTCTGATGCCATGACACCGCCACAGTTGACGGATTACCTAACACGCAATGTGCAGCCGAAAATGACAACGCTTCCAGGGGTGCAGCGCGTTGGTTTTGAAGGCGAACGTCCGCTTGCGATGCGTATTTGGCTGAATAATGATAAAATGGCATCGTTTGGTATTAGTCCGCAGCAAGTGCAAGATGCCTTGGTGAACAACAACTTTCTTGCTGCAGTAGGGCAGATTAAAAGCGGTCTTGTGCAAGTTGACTTGTTGGCAAATACAGATTCACGGACTGTGCCAGAATTTGAGCAGCTTATTGTTCGCCAAAATGCGAATGGTACGGTGCGTATCAAGGATATTGCGCGGGTGGAATTAGGGTCAGAAGAGCCCATGGCGCGTGTTCGCTATAATGGCAAGGATGCTGTATATCTTTCTGTGTGGCCACTCCCAGGGTCAAACGAAATTAACCTTGCAAAAGCATTGCGTAAAATGGTGGATGAAATTCGCCCCACGTTGCCGCCCACAACAGAAATTAATATTGCCTACGATGGCGCAACCTATATGGAAAATGCTATTCAGGAAATTTTTAAAACACTGGCGGAAACCGTTGCTATTGTTGGTTTAGTAGTATTTTTGTTTTTGGGTTCGTTTAGAACAGCGTTAGTGCCGCTGATTGCTATTCCTGTGTCGTTAATTTCAACAACAGCGATTATGCTTGCGCTCGGATTTTCGCTTAATCTGTTGACGTTATTGGCTATTGTGCTTGCCGTTGGACTGGTTGTTGATGATGCGATTGTGGTGGTCGAAAACGTTGCAAGATTATTGCGTGAAGGAAAAACACGTTTTCAAGCAGCATTGATGAGCGCGCGTCAATTGTTTACGCCAATTATTGCCATGACAATTACGCTTGCCGTGGTGTATGCGCCGATTGGCTTATTAACAGGGCTTACAGGCGTATTATTTAAAGAGTTTGCCTTCACACTAGCTATTGCGGTGATTATGTCAGGCGTGGTCGCTGTGACCTTATCGCCCATCATGAGTGCGCGCATTTTACCTGCAGGCGGACGTGAAAGCCGCATGGCTAATTTTGTCAATCACCTGTTTGAACGGGTGCGGCGTGGTTATGAAGGTATCTTAGACAAGATACTCGGTGCACGACTGCCTGTTATTGCTTTTGGCGTTTTCATCACCATAATGATTGCGCCCTTGTATCTGTTTTCAGGCAAAGAACTTGCGCCCGTAGAAGATGAAGGACTCATATTCATTATTGGCAATGCGCCGCCTGATGCCAGCCTTGATTACACCAGTGAAAAAATGTTGGAGCCGTTGAAAATCGGTGAAAAACTCCCTGAGTTTGGCAGTATGTTCCAGGTTATTACACCCAGCAGCGCCTTTGGGGGATATTTGTTGAAGCCTTGGCATGATCGTCCGCGTGCCTCACAAGAAATTCAACCTGAGGTTTTTGGCACTTTCACAGGGGTGGCGGGATTGCAGTTGTTCGCGCTCTTGCCACCTGCTCTTCCAGGGGCAGGCAATTATGATGTAGAAATGGTTGTGCGTGGCAACGCATCCCCTGAAGAAATGGCTGGCTATGCCGCAAAAATAGTGGGAGCCGCGTTTGGCAGTGGCGTGTTTATGTTTGCGGACACAGATTTGAAAATCGATCTGCCACAAGTGCGCATTAGTGTTGATAGAGAACGTGTTGCTGATTTGGGCTTAGACTTAGCAGATGTGGGCAGACAGCTTGGATTCTTGCTTGCGGGAAATTATGTAAACCGATTCAATTATGAAGGGAGAGCCTATAAGGTTGTTCCACAAATTGAGAAAATTGATAGATCCGCTGCAACGCAACTCTTAGATTACAAAATTCAGACGCCTAGTGGCGGAATAGTAACGCTTGCCTCGCTTGTGAAAATTGATGTAGTGGCAGCACCGCGCAAATTGACACGTTTTCAGCAAGCAGATAGCTTTCGGGTCTTTGGTGGTGTCATCCCAGGGAACACGAAAGATGCCGCTTTAGCAAAGTTGGAAGCTGCAGCAAAAGAAATTTTACCAGCGGGCTTTACCATTGATTATGCAGGGGAATCTCGCCAAATTCGCCAAGAAGGAAACACGCTGTTAGGCACAATGGCGTTTGCCTTTACATTGATTTATCTGGTGCTTGCGGCACAGTTTAACAGTTTCCGCGATCCCCTTGTGGTGTTAATGGGTTCCGTGCCGTTAGCGTTAGGAGGGGCGTTGGTATTCACGTTCCTTGGCTTTACAACGATTAACATTTATAGCCAAATTGGCTTGATTACCTTGATTGGCTTGATTGCTAAGAATGGTATTTTAATTGTGGAGTTTGCAAAGCATCAACAAGAACAAGGCATGACACGGCAGCAAGCTGCAAGAGAAGCGGCACTTGCGCGGTTAAGGCCTGTATTGATGACGACTGCTGCCACCATATTCGGGCACTTACCGCTCGTTTTTGTTTCAGGTGCAGGGGCAGAGGCGCGCAATAGTATTGGTATCATGCTGGTAACAGGTATGTTTATCGGCACACTCTTTACGTTGATTATTTTGCCTGCGTTGTATAGTCTTCTCGCAGAAGATAGACACGGCAAAGCCGCAGTTACGGAAGATGAGGAATTACCCAATGTTCGTGCGCATTTACCAACCCGCTAAAACAGCGATGCAGTCAGGCAGGGCGAAAACAACACAATGGTTGTTAGAAGCCGTGCCAACACACCGAAAAAATCCTGAAAATTTAATGGGATGGATTAGTAGTAGCGACACGTTTTCAGAGATAAAGCTGAAGTTTGACAGCAAAGAGGCTGCTATTGCTAAAGCGGAAAAAAATGGCTGGGAATATGAAGTTGTAGCCCCGCACAGCAAAAATTTTCGCCCCAAAAGTTATGCGGATAACTTTGCGTTTGGGCGCGTTCAGTAATGCGGTTTGATGCATTCGCGCTGCAGCGTGTGGGGCATTGGCTGTATAAAAAACGCGTTCCACTGTTGCCTCATTGCATAGATTTTTTGATATTCTTGCTTTTTAATTCCAGTATTCCTCATAAAGTAGCCATCGGAAAAGGCAGCAAATGCGCCTATCGGGGCATGAGTGTCCTTATTCACGAACGGGCGGTGATTGGCGAGAATGTTACGGTGGGGGCGCATGTTGTGATTGGCGGACGTGTTGGGTACAATGTTCCTGTGATAGAAGACGATGTGTTTATTTCCCCAAACGCTTGCATTATGGGCGATGTGCGGATTGGCAAAGGAAGCATTATTGGCGCAGGGGCGGTTGTGGTGCAGAGTTGCCCAGCCAATTCCCGCGTTGTTGCGCCGAAAGCGCGTCTTATCTAAATTGTCTTATCTAAATTTGACAGTTTAGAAAAAATAGTATAGTATATCACAAATTTAAGGTTGAACTATGCTTCTTTCTCCGTCTCTCGTGTGGCTTGTCATCGGCATCGTTGCCATGTTGATTGAAATTCTGGCGATTATCCCTGGAATTGGGCTGTTATTCATCGGGTTAGCGGCACTCAGTGTCAGTATTCTGGTTACAACGGAAATGGGCGCGACTATCGGTCTCATTGGTCAATGTGTATGGTTCTTCGGATTAACAGTTGTTTACGCTGTTGTATTGTGGAAGCCTTTGAAACGCTGGCGAATTTCTTCCGCAAAAGGCGAAACATATAACAACATGGTGGGCGATAAAGCCGTTGTGCTTGAAAATCCCTTGCAACAAGGCGTTATGGGTAAAGTCAGATGGTCGGGTACGGTGATGAATGCCAAGCTTTACCAAGATGTTGTTACGGCTGCGGTTGATGCGACAGTTGAAATTGTTGCCGTTGAAGGCAATACTCTTATTGTAAAATAAAATTAAGGAGAACACAGATGCTGCCTTTCGATCCCGCGACACTAATCATACTTATTTTTGTACTCCTCGCCTTTATGGGGGTGGTGAAAGGCGTGCGGATCGTGCCGCAACAAGAAGCGTGGATTGTTGAGAAGTTGGGGCGTTATGACCGAAAACTAGAACCGGGTCTCAATATTCTCGTGCCGTTTTATGAGCGCGTTGCCTACAAGCATTCTCTCAAAGAAACGGCATATGATGTGCATGAGCAAACGGCTATCACCCGCGATAACGTGACGTTATTATTAGACGGGGTGTTGTATTTGCGGGTTATCGATGCAACAGCTGCCTCTTACGGTGTAACAGATCCTATTTACGCGATGATTCAACTTGCGCAAACCACCATGCGTTCTGAAATTGGTAAACTGACGATGGATCAGACGTTTGAGGAGCGCGAAACGCTCAACCATAACATTGTTACCTCTATTAACCAAGCGGCGACAACATGGGGTGTGCAGTGTATGCGCTATGAAATTAAGAACATCACGCCGCCTGCAAGTGTGCTGCAAGCTATGGAATTACAAGTTGCAGCAGAACGTAAAAAACGCGCGCAGATCCTTGAGTCTGAAGGGAATCGCCAAGCGCAAATTAACACGGCGGAAGGACAAAAACAGCAAGTGGTGTTGAACTCAGAAGCCGCATTGACGGATCAAGTGAACCGCGCCAAAGGGGAGGCGGAAGCTATACTCGCGGTTGCAGGGGCAACAGCAGAAGGATTGAGACAGGTTGCAAGCGCGCTTACCAGTGCAGGCGGCGTGGAAGCGATGAACCTGCGCGTTGCAGAACAGTACGTTGAAGCATTCCGCCAGTTGGCACAAAAATCAACAACCGTGTTATTGCCCGCCAATACAGGGGATACTGCGAGCATGGTTGCCCAAGCCCTCACCGTGTTCAATCAACTGAAAGAAACAGGGCAAACACAGGTGACAAAAGGTGGCGCGGGATCGCCATGGAAGGGGTAAAAACCCCTTCCACGAAGTATTCGTTTTTTTAGGAATTACCCTTCGTCGTTTTTTGGTCGATAGGACGTAAAGGGATACTTACGTTGGTATCAAGCTTAAACATAGAGCCAGTAAGAAAATCGATAGCTACCCCAACAGGAAGCCAAAGAATGTTTCCGCCAATAGTTGCCAAGAGACGCGGTTCACTATTAATGACACCAGCAGTTGGTTTGTATCCATCTTTTTCAGCAACGACAGTGTAGTCGCTTTTGCCTTTTAATGTAAAAATAGCGGGTGAAGTTTGAACTTGATTATCGATTCTAACTTCTGCGCCCGATGGAACGGTATCAACAACTACAGTTTGTTTTGAAGGGGCTGTTATAGAGGCACAAGCCGTGGTTAACGAGAGAAGAGAAATAGCAAAAACTTTTTTCATCCTAAAAACCTTATAATAGAGTTAACGTACTTCTTCTTACGAAACTTGTTTCACGTTTTCAATAAAGGCTTTAAACGCCATGCAATCAATAGGCTGCCTGTGCCTTTAAACACACTAAACTGTTACAGTCTCACGCCGTAAAAACTTCCCCGCATCATCAAATATCAGTGCAACGGGCGTTGCTGTGGGGATTTCTACCGCTTGAATTTCTTCCTCATTCAGTTGCTCAATTTCTTTGATAAGGGCACGAATGCTATTGCCGTGGGCGACTAATAGAATCGTTTTGTTTGGCTGCATCAGCGGTTTAAGGATAGTATTGTAAAAAGGCGTAACCCGTGCCACAACATCTTTCAGGCTTTCAGTTGCGGGTAGTGTGAACGGAAACCCTGCAAAATTCGGGTGATTTTTCGGGTGATGCTCGCTTGATTCAGGGAGCGGGGGCGGCGCAATATCATAACTCCGCCGCCAGATGTGCACTTGCTCTGTGCCGTATTTCTCGGCCGTTTCGGTTTTATCCAGCCCCGTCAATCCGCCATAAAACCGTTCGATAATCTCGGGGCTTTCACTGGAAGGATACTCTTGTTCAATGCCTTGTTGCAAGATCGCAGCCGTTTTACGCGCCCGTTTTAGGGGAGAAACAAACGCTCTATCCACTACATACCCTGCTTTTTTCAAGGCTTTGCCCGCATTCAAGGCTTCTGTTTCGCCTTGAGGAGTGAGGTCAACATCCACCCAGCCTGTAAAGCGGTTTTCTAGGTTCCATTGGCTTTGTCCATGACGCACAAGCAAAAGTGTAATCATTTTGTAAATTCCATTTTAATAAAAATCGTGTATAGTAGTGTGATGCGAATTACAATTTCCCTCATCATTCTTTGTATTTTTAGCAGTGTTGCCGTTGCGCAGACTTCTAGCGTGAATTCAGGCAATGGTCAACCACCGCTCGCTATTTTCGGTCAGAACAGCGTGTTGAACAGTCTTGATCCTGCTTTGCGCGGGGTTGCGGCGTTTTTTTATGATGGCAAAACGTATACAGATGCGCCGCGTTCTGCATCTTTGAATATAACGACAAACAAGATTGATCGTATCCAGCAAACAACAGCATTTCCATGGAACACAGTCGGGTTTTTACGTATTGAAGATAACGGGGCGCAATATACCACCTGCACAGGGACTATGCTTGCCCCCCGTGTGGTGATTACTGCTGCGCACTGCTTTAAAGACGGCCAACAGGGCGAATTTGTGCTCGCACGAAACCGAACAGAGACACCATATCCTGCCGTGCCGATTCAGCGCGTGATGCTATTATCAGAATATGAAAAGCAAAGTTTTAATAACAATTTTGATTTAGCGTTTGTAATTCTGGCGCGATCGCCCGTGCGCAATACCACAGGATTTGTGCCCGTGGGCGTGGTGCAGGATGCACATTTTCAGATGAGTCAAACAACCCCGTTGTTGTTGCTTGCGGCGGGTTATCCCACCCATTCTGAAACCAGCACAGAGGCAGGTAGTCTCATGCTTTCTGCCACCACCACCTATCGCAATTCAAGTTTGCCTGATAAATCAAATCAATTCGAACATAAGGCATTTTCTAAAGAGGGTACTTCAGGTGGTGCAATTTTCGCGCTTGACCCCGTCTATAATCAATTTGCACTTGTAGGAGTCATTTCCAGTCAACGAACGTGGCAAAATGGCGATGCATGGGCAGTCGGCATAAAAATTAATCCCTACGCACAGGCGCGAATTGCGGCGGTTGTAAGGCAGATACCGAATTAAGCAGGCAACGCCGCCTCACCCGCCACCTTCTCCAAGCACGCCTTTAAATCCACGATCTCTTGCCCTTGTGCGCCGAGTGTCCGCACGGCAACAGTCTTGGCTTCCATTTCATTTTTGCCAACTGCCCAGATGTAAGGGATTTTAGCAAGACTATGTTCGCGCACTTTGTAGCCAATCTTTTCGTTACGAATATCCGCCTCAGATTTTACTCCAAGTGTTGCCAGTTGTTTAACAATGGTTTGTACGTATTCATCCGCATCGGACGTGATCGAGGCCACCACCACCTGTAGCGGTGCGAGCCATAGCGGCAACTTACCTGCATAATGCTCTAGCAAGATACCAGTGAAGCGCTCTAATGATCCAAATAGGGCGCGATGCAGCATCACTGGGCGATGTTTTTGACCATCTTCCCCAATATAGGTTGCGCCAAGGCGTTCTGGTAAATTCAAATCCACCTGCAATGTGCCACACTGCCAGTCCCGCCCGATAGCGTCACGCAAGACAAACTCCAGTTTCGGGCCATAAAATGCACCTTCACCCGGATTGTAGCTATATGGCAGACCAGTGGCTTCCACCGCTTCTTTCAATGCAGCTTCCGATTTATCCCACACTGCATCACTGCCGACACGTTTTTCTGGACGATCAGAGAATTTGATGCGTACGTCATGGAATCCAAAATCACGGTAAATTTTCAAAATCAGGTCGCAGACAACTTTACTTTCAACCGTAATCTGATCTTCCGTGCAGAAAATATGCGCGTCATCTTGCGTAAATGCCCGAACCCGCATGAGCCCATGCAATGCCCCAGAAGGTTCATAGCGATGGACTTTACCAAACTCAGCAATGCGCAGTGGTAAATCACGATAACTTTTAGTGCCCTGCTTATAAACCTGCACCCCACCAGGACAATTCATGGGCTTTAGAGCGTATACACGATCTTCTTTGGCCTGTGTGGTGAACATGTTTTCACCAAATTTTTCCCAATGGCCAGATGTCTCCCACAACGATCGATCCATAATATCGGGCGTGTTGATCTCCACATATCCCGCCTTGACCTGCTCAGCACGCATGTAATTGATGAGCTTTTGGAACAGTGTCCAGCCTTTCGGATGCCAAAAAACAGAACCAGGTGCCTCTTGCTGAAAATGGAAGAGCCCCATTTGTTGCCCTAGCTTGCGGTGATCACGTTTTTCGGCTTCTTCCAGCATCGTTAAATGCGCCTGCAACTGCTCTTCCGTTGCCCAGGCCGTGCCATAAATGCGTTGCAGCATCGGGTTATTGGAATCGCCGCGCCAATACGCCCCAGCCAGTTTTGTGAGCTTAAACGCCGTGCCCAACTTGGCAGTCGACGGCAAGTGGGGGCCTCTGCACAAATCAATAAAATTGCCTTGCCGATAGAGGCTGATTTTCTGATTGCTCGGAATGCTGCTGATAATCTCTGCCTTGAAATGCTCGCCTTGTTTTTTGAAGAACTCAACGGCTGCGTCCCTGTCCCACTCCTCACGGGTGATGGCTTCACCACGCGCCACAATCTCTTTCATACGCTTTTCGATTTTGGTTAAATCTTCAGGCGTGAACGATGTTTCCCGATGAAAATCATAGTAAAAACCATGCTCAATGGCAGGGCCAATGGTCACTTGCGTTTCAGGATAGAGTTCTTTCACCGCTTCCGCCATCACGTGCGCTGCATCATGGCGCAAAATCTCGAGGGCTGCAGGATGGTCTTTGGTGAGTATTTCCACCGCACTATCGCTTGCAATAACAAAACTCAAGTCTTTCTCTTCGCCATTCACTTTTATGGCAATCGCCGCTTTGGCAAGCGATTTGGAAATGCTTTCCGCCAAGGCTAAGCCAGAAACGGGGGCGGGGAATTCGCGGATGGAGGAATCGGGGAGGGTGATTTTCATTTTTAATACTCAAGAATCAGAGGCAGAGGGTATAGGAAGCCCTAGTTTTTGCAGAGGAATATAGTTGAAATAGTAGTGGCACCCAACATGAATAATATAGTCTAAGACATCTTTATAAGCGGGCTTTCTGAACCAGTCATTCAGCAGATAAATATACTCAACTTCCACGTTAAGCGGCGCGAGCAAACGACGGTATTGCTTTTTCTTGAAGTCACAGGTTTGGAGTTTTTCATCAACGGAACCCTCAACTTGCTGAAACTTACACTCCACAATAAAAAAAGTATTGTTTGCGAGAACATATAAGCAATCATCAGGCAGAAGTTGCTTTGAAAGGATTCCATTCCAAACAATCCCTTGTTCCGCGAGGTGTTTATAAAGTCCTTGCTTTCTAAAAATATGCCCCACCAGTTTTTCTTCAAAAAAAATGTACCATACACTTTTATGATCGGCATGGAGCGTTACTTTGTATCCTGTAATAGACTGCAAAAAAGCGGCAAGCTCAGTCTTCCCCTCAAACCGTATGCCTGTTTGCGTGTTTGCCCCACCGATGCCGCCTCGTATCATTCTGCTGCTACCTGCATTTGAATGTTACAAACATCTTTTAATCTTTGTGTCGCTTTTTCAAGGTATTCTGATTCTTGCTCGAACCCCACAAATTTCCGTCCTAATTGTGCACAAACGACACCCGTTGTACCACTGCCACAAAAAGGATCCAAAACTAATGCCCCTGCAGTGGTGCTGGCTGTAATGATACGCGTTAGTAATGCTTCTGGTTTTTGCGCGGGATGCTTACCGTAGCGTTTTTCAAAAGGCTTTGGCGGAGAAATATACCAAACGCTTTGCATTTGCTTGCCGCCATTCTCTTCTTTCATCGCAGGATAATCATAATAGTGCTTTGCTTTTTCTGACTTACGCGCCCAAATAATAGTTTCGTGCGCATGGGTGAAATAGCGACACGCTAAATTAGGCGGCGGGTTAATTTTATGCCAAGCAATATCGTTGAGTATTTTATATTCTAACGATTGCAGTGCGAATCCCACACTATAAATATTATGCAGCGTTCCCGATACCCACAACGTGCCATCAGTTTTCAGCAAACGCTTACATGCCGCGAGCCACGCCATGTTAAATTGATGCATTTCTTCCACAGTGGAAAGTTTATCCCAATCTCCTTTATTCACACTCACCATTTGCCCTGCTTGGCAGGTTATGCCACCATTGGATAAGAAATAGGGCGGATCGGCGAATATCATATCGAAACTCGCCTCAGGTAATGCCGCCATTAATGCTAAGCTATCCCCCTGATACAGGCGAATACTTTGGTTGGGAAAAGTAGCAAAGGGGTTTGAAAGTGTCATATCTCAGATATGCCAGTGTTTGTACGCTTGTACAAGAGCCTATAATAAACAGCAGACTATTATTTTTGTCGTACGTCAAGTTTATAGAGAAGAGGTAGTAACGGCAGGCCTGAACGCCACCAGCACAGCGACTTTTTGGGTAAGGCAAGTAAGAATAGTCAGGAATCGATTGATTGTAAACCCATGTTGTGGTTGTTCAGCTATAATCGCGCAGCTCTAGCCCATGCCATACACGCAAAATAACAGGGTTCTCCTCATCCAGCATATACCGCAAAATATATCCATGCTTTCCAAAGGGCGTAAAATACTCTCTCCTGCCTGTATCATCAGGCATCCTAACCCCGATATGAGGCATCTCGCCTAACTGGGTAGCGGCATGGTTAATCGTTTGGGCTGCCCTGCGTGCAGCATCGGGGTTTTTCTCTTTCAAAAACGAAAATACCCGCTCAACATCTGCAAGGGCAGGGCGTGTCCATATTACCGAGGGCATGGCAATTCGCCTTGCGTACCTATGCTATCAAGCCATTCCGTAACCGCTGTGTGAGAAACACCCCCGTCACGTTGGTATGCTTGCCAGCGTTGTGCATCTTCCTCACGCTCCCGCCAGTAGGCTTCTTGCTCTTGCAAGTATTTCTCAATAGCCGCTTTCATCAACCAATGCGGGGAACGTTGGGTACGCACACCTAAGACTTGCAACCGTTCACGGGTCTGTGGGTCTAATTTAACGCCTGTTGTCTGCATAAACACCCTTCTTGTAGTTTCACCAAGTTGCACCTAGTAACACCTTAACAAAAATGCATGAAGATTACAAGTGGCATGTTTTTCCTAGGCACTCCTGAGATTTTAAGTATTTTAGGCGACCACGCAGTGGCGGCGCAGCCAATATGGCGTAATTTCGAGAGTGAGCAGGCGCAAAGCGAAGCTTTTGCCGCGCAAACCAATGAAACTTGCTTTTTGCAAGCCTGAAATGGGATTGGCAAATTCGCGAATGGAGGAATCGGGGAGGGTGATTTTCATAAATTGAAGACTACGTTCTGCTATGAGTATTGATCATATTCTTTATTGCTTCTGAAGTTGGCAAACTAATAATGGGGATGGCTGCAATGCGCGAAAATATCCCTTCATAATCAATTTCATTATATAGTCATTCCAAAACAAAATTACCCATGAGGAGTTGCTCAAGATTTTTCCCTGAATAGATGAGTCTTTTTTTGAGTACGGCAAAAGCCTGTTCAATAGGGTTGAGGTCTGGACTGTATGTTGGGAGAGGCAAGA
>CANGXP010000019.1 GCA_947457935.1 Alphaproteobacteria bacterium
AAGAAAAGCTAAAAAAGACGGATTCGAATTCGATTCAATTTCAAGCAATTTTAATGTAGAGCAAAGTACGCCAGAGATACAACCAAAGCAAATAACCGAAGACATCACAGCTTCAACAATTGACTTGGAAGAAATAGAAGACAACCTTTTAAGCAAAATGACCCTTGATGCGCTTCTCAATAAAGATCTGGAGGAGCTTAATCGTACTTACACAAAGCTCAAAATTTTAAAGAACCGTACTACATCGGATGAAGAAATTCAGCGTTATTGGTTTATTTTGAGGATGCGTCTCAATGATAAAATTGAAACAGAATTATTGTCTATAACTGCGTCAAATTCGGGGTGGTGCTTTCCCTACATGTTGCTTGCAGAACTTTATTTAAATATGGAAGCATTTGATAAAGCAGAATTTTTCTTAGAAGAAGCATCGAAGAGAGCTCACGAAGATTATCAAAAGCGAGCGTGTCATTTTTTAAAATCTGAAATGATTGAAAAATCAGAAGGTAAGGAACAAGCGGCGGAACACCTGCGTAGCATAGAACAAAATTCCGAATGGGCAGAATCCAAAAATTCTCTATTAGAAAAGATGGCTGAATATTACGGAGATCTTGGAAAAAAAACCACTCAGCAAATAATGTTAGAGCGAGCTGTTCGTGAAAAACCTACTGATGAAGATTTACGTTTCAATCTTGCTTATAAGTATGCTGAGAATCAAAATACCTACCTTTTAGCAATCTATCAGTACAACTTGTTATTGAAGCAAAACCCAAAACACGCTGCGGCATTAAATAATATCTCTATTTTGTATGACAAATTAGGATTAGATGCCGAACACGATAAATTCTTACATCTTTCTATTCAGCACGGTAATGCACACGCAAAGGGCAACTATATTATAAATCTTGTTGACAAGAATTTATTTGTAGATGCTGAAAATTTTATCAACGCTCTTTCAGAAGAAGAAAAGAAAGAGGAACGCGTCTTGGATGCTATCAGGCATTTAAACAAGGCTAGAAAAACACAATCAGAAAATCTCAACAAACTCAATCCTCTACTAGAATCATACAAAAAATTTATAGACACCGCTATCAAAAATCCCCCTGACCAGTCAAAAATTATTGGTGCTTGGAAAAGCAGCAACAAAAATATGAAAATTGATATTGATTCAAAAGGCAAAATTTCGGGTAGTTATTCAATTACAACGACTGGGGGCTTATTATCTAACTTATTTAGTTTAACAACAAGTTCAGCAACACCAAAAATAAAGGATTACTCTATTTCTGGCAGCTTTGATTCAGGTGTTATTGATATTCTCTGTATTGAAAATGAACTAAAGCTATTGTCGTCGGATATTATATCGCTACGATTATTTCCTAACGAAGAAAAACTGGAAGGGTTTATGTGGAATAAAGGAGATATGCCTGAAAGTATTGTATTTTCAAAACAAGTTCTCTCTTTAGAAAACAAAAACCCCTGAAAGCTTCAGGGGTTTTGCCGACCGAGTAAAGCTCAATCCAATACGTGCAACGTATTACAAAACGTAATAAAAGTCAATATCCTGCCCCGCACAACAGGACTGTTAATTTCTCCCAAAAACGACACCTCGTCCATTCTATTCCTTATTCTGGATACCAGCTTTCGCTGGTAATTCGCACCGCAGGCAGTCGTTTCGGGCGTGGCGAATCACTGGTCCCGTATCAAGTACGGGATAAACTCCAGCTGGTGTCCAGTTACTTTATTCACAAGGCATTCCTTTAGGGCATCTCTATTTAATCGTTTATCGGGATGAGTGGCTAGGAAAGACGATGCGAGGAAACGTAAGCGTACATAAGGTACGTGCGGCTTCCGAGCATTGGCTTGACAACGCCAATCGCCCTAGAAAAGATTAAATAGACGTGCCCTTTAGAAATTTAAGTGGATGGGCTTTACAACCCCAACACCCCCGCCATCTCTGCCGCCGCCCTGTCCCAACTAAAACGCTGCGCTTGCTGCAATCCTGCCGTACGCAATGTTTCCCGTAACGCCGCGTCTCCCGCTAGGTGCAGCAGTTTTTCCGCAATATCGTCCACCGAAAATGGATCAACATACAACGCGGCATCGCCACACACTTCAGGGAGCGAGGCAGCGTTGGAGACGATGCACGGCGTGCCACACGCCATCGCCTCTAACGGCGGCAGTCCGAACCCTTCATAGTATGACGGCATCACGAGGGCTTCCGCCCCTGCCACCAAGCCTTGCAACGCATCGGTGGGCACAAAGCCTGTGAATTGAATGCGCTCGGGGTGTTGTTCGGCGGCTTGCAAAATGGCGTTGTCGCCTGTGCGGAAACCGTCTTTTTTGCCGACTAACAATAAGGTGTGGGGGATTTTGTCTGCCAAGCGTAAAAAGGCTTCCACCAATCTGCCTAAATTCTTGTGGGGTTTCACGTTGCCTACCGCGATGAAATAGGGCTGTTTATGCGGGGTGGGCTTCGCTGCAAACCAACTTTCCTCTACGCCATTATGCACCACGCTGGTGGTGCCACGCGGCTTGCCGACAATCTGGGTGAAGCTGTTTTGCGTGAATTGCGACACAAAGAATATATGCGCCGCCTTTTGCCGTACTGCCGTCAGCAACGCCCGTGCATACAGCCGTTTTGCCGCGCCGAATACGTCTGGCAAGGCAAGGTGCGCCACATCATGCACCGTCACAAGGAGTTTTCCGCGATACAACAGCGGAATGTTATAATGCGGCACCCACAACGTGCTGTTGCGCGGCACAAGGCGCGGGAGGGTGTATTGCTCTTTCAGGGAATACATCCCTGCATCACAGGGGATATAGGCGATATTCGGTAGGCTGGAAAATGGCTCTGTATCTGTGCCGTGGATGACATAAATCTTATGGGGCAACAGCGCGGCAAGGCGCGGCAACAACGCTTGCAGATACACCCCAATGCCTGAGGCGTTCCAGAGACGCGCATCTATAGTGAGAGACGTGCTAGCCATGGGCGGTTTTCTCATCCCGCAATAACACCGCCACGCCAAACCAGTAAAACAGCATCACGGGGATATAGAGGGAGGCGCTGTCGCTCCCTGAGACAATTAAATACAATGCCAATCCCAAGAGAATATCTTTTTTATAGCGGGGGTACGGGCGTGTTGTATCGCGATGGTACAATGCAACCCACAGGGGCATGATGAGCGCGGCAAGGAAGGTGAGGAGTCCCAATACGCCAAACGTATCCAAAATGGAAACATATACGATTTCGGCAATCACCGAAAATTGTTTGTGCGGGAAGAGATAAATGCCTTCCTCAAGCAACAACAGAATTTGATTGAGGCGGCCGCCAAAATTGGGATCAAACAAAAAGCTAATGTCTTTGCCCATCAGGGGAAGGAGTATAGCCACCGCACCAAGCCCCGCCGCAGTAATACCGAGTATTTTTAAGAGTTTTGATACTGAAATGCGCCCCCACAGCAGGCGGATTAATTCATGGAGCAGCAAGCCAATCCATACGGTGCGGGATAGGGTGAGGATGAGCGAGGTTTTTACAATCCAGCGTTTCCACCATGTATTACGCGTGTGGAACAGCGGCAATAGCATCAAGATGGATACGCCATAGACGTTGCCGTTATTATAGGTGGAGATGAGCTTGAAGACCGTGCCTCTGTCAATGTGCTTGAGCTCTAACATGCCCACATCCCCTGCATTCACGGTGAGATAGGGGATGGTGAAGAACTCGCCCACATAATGTTTATAGAAAAATAACAGGATGCCGTAGGCAGCGACGAACAACACGCCATAGTCGATGAAGCGAAATAATGTCTCGAGAGGGAGGCGTTTTAGGGTGGGTTCAAACAATAGAATGAAGGCAAGCGGCGCAAGGAAAAAACAATAAAACAGGCTGATGGTGAACCCTAGATTGCCATTGCCGAATGCGAGGATGCTGCAGGCTGCCAGCAGCGGGAAAGGCAGTGTATATAAGAAAGCGATTAAATGCTTTTGTGACAGTGTTTTATAATACGCAAGATTGCAAGCGGCGATGCCTGCAAAAACGCCGAGGAGTATGGTGCCCCATGAGAGGGGAATACCGAACGCTTTAATGCCGCCTTTAGGGAAATAGAGCAGGAATGCCAACAGCAATAGTGTGGGGATGCCCAAAGAGCCAAGCTGTTGTAGCCAACGAGGGCGGGGCTGTGTATTCATTTTCTGTTTGCGGGGTTAGGGGGGCGATGCCCTAAACTAAATACCACTAATAGCGCAATCCCAACACCCAAAACACAAGAAATCCCCAAGATTAACGGCACATTCGGCCAGAGATATATAGGGGTTGCAGGTTTGCTAACCACCGTGCCAAAATAGCCTTGCTGTGCTTGAAAGGTTTCTATTTGTAACAGATTATAGGCATATGCTTCTAGTAGTAACGGGCGGGCTTCAGGCGGTAAATTAACCAGTTCCATGAGTATATTTGCATTCAGCGCGGTGTTTGATGCCACCATTTTAGAGCCAAAATACTGCTCTGCCTGTTGATAAAGATAATCCAAGACTTTCCGCGCGTGGGCGGGATTTTTATCATCAAGTTGAAGGTAGTATCCTTCATAGAGGGGATCGGGCAGTAATCGCAAACGATGAATAAATTTTTTGATGGTGGCAATTTGCTGCTCTTCAGGCGTTGGCAACGGAATATTCAATGCCTTTTGCAAGAATGTTTGCGAAAGTGGCGGGGCGGGGAGGAGGGCGATAAGGTCAGGGTTCTGGCTGATAGAAGCAATAAAATCTTGTGATTTCATATAATAAAGAATGCGCCCCAACGGAGACCAGTGCGGCTCTTGGTTCGTTGCTCCTTTAAGCGTGGAGAAGGTGTATTGTGGCGTGGGCATTACCATCATCTCAAGGCGGTAAATTTTATCGGTAGTTCTTGCATATCCCAGCCCTAATAAAAGGGAGATAAACAGGATGGTGAGAAAAATTTTATAGCGACCGCGCAGAATAGTCAGAGCGTCAGAAAAAGTGAGAGATGGGAGGGGAGCGGTAGATTGAGACATAATCATTTTTCTAGAGAGAAGGAATAGGGTGCAGTGCTACTGCTTTGTTTTTACTCAGTATGCGGATTATTAAATTGCGGTGTAATAGCAAGCGGAAGCGGGATGATTTTCTCATCACCTTCACCGTATCCCAAGACAGTGCGCGCTTGCTCGTCTAGCATATCTTGATCGATGTTGTCTTTACGTAACAGCGTCACCCGCCGATGCAGGGCTTCATTTTGTTGTTGCAGCTCTAGCAGCCGATTATCCAGCACCACAGCTTCGCTTTTTAGCTTGTTATAAGCGAATACCCCCCGATTGCCCGAAACATAGTGATAACAAAAATAAAACAACACCACCAACGACAAAGCAGCCCAAAGCAAGGACTTTGGGTGTTGTTGCCGTAAGGAATGAAGGGAAAGCGAGTGGCGCATTGTTTTTGTTATATTATAAGCCTAGAGCAGTCTTTTAGGTTTGGCATTTTTCTGCTAAAAATCAAGGAAAAAACGAAAAACGCGCCGCGATTACTTTCTCTCAGGGCTGTTAATTTCAACGTCTATCATTCCCGAAACGAGTCTGTTATCGGGAATCCACAAGTATTTTAAGAGTGGATACCTGATACCGTGCTTTTGCAAGACCAATCCCAAGAAAAATAGAGGGATTGGGCAAAAGCAGGTTCTGGTATGACACATATGGAAACGGTAAAGAACACACGTTGCTTTTTCGAGAAATTAACAGCCCTGTACTTTCTCTCTTGTTCTTTTTAAAAGACTGGAGTATGAACGATGCTCTTTTGTGACGCGCACCCGTAGCTCAACGGATAGAGCATCTGACTACGGATCAGAAGGTTAGGAGTTCGAGTCTCTTCGGGTGCGCCAATTTATTAATGAATATCAAATATTTGCTTTGACGCTTGACGGCGGTGCAGTTTCTTTAAAAATCCGTGTCCGCACTATGTCCGCAAAACGTTTAAAAACTGCCGTAACCCGCTGTAGGGTTACAGCTGGGCAACAGCATCACCCTGCTGCCCAGTCACCCTATCACCTTTTTCTTCGCCTTGTGCTTTTGGCGAACACTTTGTGAGCACTTTTTGCCTTTAAATGCGCTGCATTTCGTTATTTTAGCTGACACCAAAGCCTATTGCGCATCCATTCCGTACCAATACAAAGCAGTTCTTTGACGTTATATGCCTGATCACTGAAAATTTTTGCCATCCAAATTTTGTTTCCTACAAGTGCACAGGCAATCTGTGTTTTGCTCTCCCTGTCAAATTCATCATCAGAGGAGATGTTATGTCACTGAATTTACATCATATCATCGACCGTTTCCAGGGTAGCGTTCTGGAAGGGTTATTGAGTCCTGAAGCACTGGCGCAAGAATTGGGTGTTTCAGAGCGGACAGTGCACCGTTGGGAACAGCTTCGTATTGGCCCACCGCGCATTATGGTTGGGCGAAAGCCGTATTATCGCAAAGAAGCCGTGAAGGCTTGGCTGCTGGCGCAGGAAAAAGCGCAAGTTCGCGCCCCTAAATAAATCCCGCAACATAAAAAAAGCCGCCCGTGTTTGAAGCGGGCGGCGGAATATTAAATCATGTCTGATATTACCATAATCCTTGAGCAGTTCAAGGAAGCGATGCGTCAGCGCGTCAATCGCCAGATGCATCTTGCGCCAGCCGCGCCGCTTGCCGCCCGTACCGTGCACGGGCGGCATTCTGCCTTCGCCAGAGCAAGGCGAGTTCCTCTGCGTGGCGAACGCTGGGGCAAATGCACTGAACGTCTATCCCGCCACTGGTCATAGTATTAACGCCCTGGCAGCCAACACCGCATTCTCACTCGCCGCTGGCAAGAACGCCCTGTTTTGGGCAGCCAGCAGCACGAAGTGGTACGCCAACTTGAGCGCATAAAATACAGTTACTAGAATCAAAAATTATAGCCCCAAGATTGATTCTAATATCCAAAAATAAACTCTCTGCTATGCTGTTATGTATGCAGATAACTAGTTCAGATAAAAACAAGAAATCATCTTCCCTTACTGCACGGTTGCAGGGAGGCTTAATCGTATTATGCCTGCTTGCAATAGCAGCACATTTTATCCTTAAGCTGACGACACTTCCTGCAATTCATACTTTTGCGGCGGCAGATTTACCATTGCTTGTCGTCATCGCATTGGGTGGAATTCCTCTATGCTTTCAGATTATCAGCAATATCCTGCGTGGTGATCTGGGCGCGGATATGCTGGCAGCAATCGCTCTAGTAGCAGCAACCTGGCTGGGCGAATATGTCGCGGTGGTGTTAATTATTATCATGCTGTCTGGCGGTCAGGCCTTGGAAGTCTACGCCATGCGTAAAGCCTCTTCGGTACTGAGAGCGTTGGCAGACCGTATGCCTTCCAAAGCCCACCGCAGAAAAAACGGACAGACGGAAGAAATTGACCTTCTGCATATAGCGATAGGCGATGAACTAGTTATTTTTCCTCATGAAACTGCACCCGTTGATGGCGTGGTAGTAGAAGGACATGGCTCAATGGATGAGTCATATCTTACGGGGGAGCCATACCAAGTTTCAAAAACTCCAGGTGCATCTGTTTTATCGGGAGCTATAAATGGTGAAGCTGTACTGGTAATCCGCGCCGAAAAACTTGCTCAAGATTCCCGCTACGCTCAGATTATGGAAGTGATGCAGGAGGCGGAACAAAAACGCCCGACCATGCGCCGTTTAGGTGATCGTATTGGTGCGATTTTTGCGCCGTTTGCACTCCTTTTTGCCATCGCCTCATGGTACTTGACGGGTGATTCAGAGCGGTTCCTTGCCGTCCTTGTGGTAGCAACGCCATGCCCCTTGTTGATCGCCATTCCTATTACATTGATTAGTGCCATATCCATGGCTGCAAAGCGCAGCATCATTATCAAAGACCCGACGGTACTCGAAAGGCTTCCAACATGCCGTACTGCTATCTTTGATAAAACCGGCACGCTAACATATGGAAAACCTGAACTTACAGAGATTCTAACCGCCCCAGACATTGATAAGGAAGAAATTCTTCAGTTTGCAGCGAGCATTGAACATTACTCCAAACACCCACTGGCGAGTGCAATTTTACAGGCAGCAAACAAGGATGGGCTTAAATTCATTGAGGCTTCTCAGGTTTCAGAAAAGCCTGGACAGGGTTTGACAGGTACAGTGAATGGCACAACTATTCGAGTAACTCATCGCCGCAAGATCCTTCAACAAGCCCCTGAGATGGAATCGAATCTTCCGCCTACGGCTGCGGGGCTAGAATGTATTATAATGAAAGATGATCGTTATGCGGCAACATTCCGCTTCAGAGATGCGCCAAGGTCGGATGGTAAATCTTTTATTGGCCATCTTGCACCATCACACCAGTTTAGCAAAGTGATGCTGGTATCGGGTGATCGTGAATCAGAAGTTTCTTATCTTGCTGAAATACTAGGAATCAAGGACACACTGGCTTCGCAAAGCCCTGAACAGAAGGTGGCTATCGTTCGTTCGGAAACCGCCAAGGCTCCTACGCTGTTCATGGGTGATGGTATTAATGATGCGCCAGCACTTGCTTCAGCAACTGTAGGCATTGCATTTGGTCAGCATAGTGCTGTGACAGCTGAAGCAGCGGGTGCTGTCATCATGGAAAATACCCTGGTGAAGGTGGATGAGCTTTTACATATTTCTGACGCAATGCGCCGCATTGTGCTGCAAAGCGCAATCGGTGGAATGGCACTGAGTGTTGTTGCGATGGGATTCGCTGCCGCAGGTTATGTAACTCCCGTTGCCGGAGCACTGCTACAAGAAGCAATAGACATTGTGGCTATTGCCAACGCGTTGCGGTTGACTTGGAGTCGGAGAGTAAACACCGATATTTTTGAAGGGAAGAATTGATTCATACGCCCATTCAAGTAACTATAAAGATAAAAACATTAGGTTAGCACTATGACTATCATGCAAAAAATTCGCGCTTACCATGCTACGCTGGCGATTTTGTCTATTCTTGCTTATGCAACGGGTGAGTTAGGCATTATCCATTCGTGGCTTGGATACGGCGTTGCCGTAGTCATTGCTCTCCGATTGCTGTGGGCATTAAGTGGAAATCCCCATGTTGGGCTGATGCGCTTCTATCCTTCATTCGAAGGACTAAATCTCACCAATATTTTTACGCATCCATCAATTACAAAAGTGTTCATGCTGGGGATTGCTCTTAGCCTTATTGCTGTAACAGCTACAGGCATTGCCATTGATAGAGGCAAGGATATTGGGCTTGCTAATACAGAATTAGTAGCAACCGCTTATGCGGATGACGATGAAAGTGAGCACAGTAAAAAAGGCGAAAGTCTATACGAAGAAGCCCTTGAGGAAGGGCATGAGCTATTTGCTAATCTGCTACTTCTTTTTGTGGGTATGCATGTCAGCTACCTGTTGCTATTCAAACGCCCGCTCGCAAAATTTATGCTTTTTCTGAATAAGCCAAAATCCTCATAGGATAGCAATACAGCCAATTTAACATTTCAAGCACAAAAACATCAGGGGCATTCCTGATGCGTATTTTTGCACCCAACCAACCGCCCTTTGAGGCGGTTTTTTTATGCCTGGAGGAACGCATGACCCAAGAACAAGAAGCAGAACATCTCGACGTACACGTTGCCGTGTGCGCCGAACGCTACAAATCGCTGGAGCAGCGGCTCGACCGCATCGAGCGCGTCATGTGGTGGATGCTCACCACGTTAATTTTGGCACTGGGAGGCATGGCCTTTGAACTGGTGGTGCTTATCGGGGGGAGGATTATATGATTACGCTTCTCGGATCATTACTCGGCTTTCTCTCAGCCGCTTTCCCAGATTTCCTGAAGCTGTTCCGTGACGCGCAAGATCGCAAGCACGAGCTTAAAATCCTCGAATTGCAGATGCAGCAGCAGGCCATCGCCAAAGCCGAAGAAGAACGCCGTAAAAGTGAAGAGGGGCGGGCTGCCCTGGATGCGGAAATCAAACAGCTGCAAGAAGACATCGCCCGCGTTAAACAATCACATAACCAATCCAGTTATTGCCCGCCTCGGTGCCGCCGACCTGTGCGCCCTTCATGAAGACGACTTTTTCCACGCCAGAAGACGGGGACAAGCAATCCATGATTTCGCGTAAATACGGTGTGCGGTCAGTGCGCCAGCGCCCTGGCTCGGCGGAGGCCGTTTGCGACAGCATGCGGTATTGATCCGCCCACTGCGACACTGTCAGCAGCGGGTCAGGCCGCAGGCCATCGCTGAACGCGGCGTTGTAAATTTCAGCCGCTGTCGGCATCAGACAGTTCCACCAGCACGGTACGGATTTCGGTGGTCAGCAGAGTATGCACTCTGGTGGCGTCATGCTCGGCAGCCAGCACAGCCGCGAGACGATCCGGCAGGTTCAGCATTCCGTCCCGTACGCTACGCCCCCGGAGAGAGGGCAGTTTCAGGCATTTGCGGAAAGGAGGGGTTGGCACGCAGTCAACAAAAAACCCACCAATCCATGAGGAACGGCGGGGTCCAGCGGGGTGATAATCAGGGTGGAGAGAACTTCTTGAGCCGTTAAATGGCGGCGCGTAGTGAATACATTTCGAACCAATGCGCCTGATTGCCTCTTGATAGTACAGCACAAAGTCAACTACACAAGCAGCCAGATGATCCAGCGGTTGGCGACGTAGCACGCCTTAAATACCCAAGGATTTTGCTCATCTGTTTTTGTTTTACATCAAGTGCTGCATAACCTACACTGGGTGTGCTGGTGTTATCCTATTTATTTAACCAGATGATACATTGTCTCTAAACTATGATTCTTTCAAGGCGAAAATTTTTGATTGCGGCTGGTGGCGGTATAGCAGCAGCTATTCCACTGGGTATTTTCTTAAAAAACAACATGGATGAACAAGACACTATCCAGATAGCTTCAGCTCGTGCCATCCGGGAGCCCATTCGCGCCGATGGCGGTATGCACGAAATTATTCGTGCCGCCACACTTGCCGCCAATAGTCATAATACGCAACCTTGGCTGTTTTCTTACAGTGGTTCACAGCTTCATATCGCGCCTGACTTCAGTAGGCGCTGTCCAGCGGTGGATCCTGATGATCATCATCTCTGGATATCGCTGGGCTGTGCTTCAGAAAATGCCATACAAGCAGCTTCTGCCTCCGGTCTGTCGGGGCATGTGGTCACAAACCATAATGGGGTAACGATCCATTTGGAAAAAATGGTACTGTCAACAAGCCATTTAGTAGATGCCATACCCCTCCGGCAGTGCAGTCGAACGCAGTATGACGGAAAGCCCGTAGCATCGGATGTAACAGTAGCCCTACAACAGGCAGGAATGTTATCAGGAGTTGAATTGCACCTGATAACCGAGCCTTCTCAAAAGAAAAAAATTGCTGAGTTTGTTGCTGCTGGCAACAGCGCACAAATGGATGATGAACGGTTCATGCAGGAATTAATTGCGTGGATTCGTTTTAGCGATGCGGAAGCCCTCCACACAAGAGATGGTCTATGGACTCGCTCTTCAGGAAATCCCACCGTTCCGCGCTGGATTGGTGCGCGTTTGTTGCCACTCGTGATGACACCGCAATCAGCGAATGATCAGTATACGAAACATATTGATTCCTCAGCGGGCGTGGCGATATTTTCTGCGCCCTCGGCAACCCCAGAAGGCTGGGTAAACGTAGGACGAGCCTACCAGCGTTTTGCACTTGAGGCAACGCATCACAACCTTAAACACGCCTTCATCAATCAGCCTTATGAGGTTGCCACATTACGTGAGCAATTCGTTTCTGCCTTTAATCTTGGCGGTAGGCAGGCGGATCTTATTGTGCGCTATGGTTACGGGTCTGTCATGCCTTATTCCTATCGTCGCCCACTGTCGCAAGTTATCGTGAAGGTGGGTTAGCTGTTTTTATAAAAAGCTGCATGAGTTTGCTGGTAATTCTAGTAACTCGTTTTGGTGGTGAGGTAAAAACACATTCGAGATTCGAACCTGCAAATGCATTACATATCATTATTGCCGCGCAACTTCACGCGAAATGTTGCGCTCAATAACTACCTTGGCGTGTGTTTTTGTGCTCAATATTTTGCCCACAACACAGCCACTAAAATAATCAGGGCAAATACCACTACCCCAACCGCCATCCCGCGCCAGAAGCCTTTGCGTGCCCCGCGTTTTTCAGACTGCTTCCGCCAATAGTTGCCCTGTTCTGTCTGTATCATCTCAGGGGCAACGAAGACTTTAACGGGCAGGTACTGGCCATTCTGGAACAGATGGCCAACGATATGCAGGTGTTGGTATTCATCGGCGCGATAGGGATACAGTGGCTCACCGCTTTTTCTATCGTGCTGCAGCGGGGTGGGTTGTTTGGATTTTTGGAAGGGGATAACGCCCATAATGTCCTCGTTCGGTTGCGGTTAGGCGTCACCAGCGAGGGGTAAGCCCGCCCCCTGGTGACGGGGAGTTAGAAACCGCAAAACGACGGCGCAGCCCTTTTAGCTCGCGCTTGGACATGGGGACTGCCTCCCCGTCCAATGGACAAGAAGGCAGCATCATGGATTTCGGCTGGATGCTATTCAACCGCGTTTTGAGAGGTTTCTACGCCCCAGAGCAGACAATCTGCTCTTGTGGGCAAGTTTACCCGAAACCAGCCCAACGCGCAAATGGTTATCGGGAGGGGAAAATGAGCGCTTGGAAGGGAAGTGGAGTAAAAACGCGTTTTTTGCACAAAAATCAGAAGGCCTAAGCACTGCTAAAATCTGGATAAATTTATAAAATTCAGGTGCTTAATTTGAAAATTCAGACAAGGGCTGTCATCAAAATACCCCCCACTTCGTATGAAGGGGAAATCGCATTTTACGGAAAAAAGCGGTCGTAAATCTTTCGGAAAAACTTGGGTTGTCTGGCATAACGATTGCCCAGTCTGGCACAAACGCTTGTTATTCAGCTTGGCGGGCTATTTTGCTCACTCCATCTCCCGCATCCTAGCCGATTTTGATTTTTGTGGTAGCTGGCGTGTTTTTAACTAAAACCTAAATCCGCCAAAACCCGCAAAAAACATGGCGCACCCGAGACGATTCGAACGTCCGACCTTTGCCTTCGGAGGGCAACGCTCTATCCAGCTGAGCTACGGGTGCTAATATTTAAAGCAGCCGTGTTGATACTGTTTTGCTTGATAAAAGGCAAGGGTATTCCATCTATCGCTATAAGTCTACCGCGCCCCTCTCTTCTTCCCACTCTTTTGCACTGCACTTGCCCGTGCGATGCTCTTTTCAAAGGCGGGAAGTTCTAATGCGGCGGCATCGAGGCGTTTAATCTCATCGCGTAATTTTGCTGCTTCCTCAAAGTTAAGGTCGCTTGCGGCGGCGCGCATTTTTTTCTCTAAGTCTGCTCTGTGTGCCTCAAGTTTTTTTCCTGTAAGGGTGACGGCGGGTTCGGCTACAACCTCTGCTGTCTGCATACTGTCCTGAATGCGCTTGATGACCGTTTGCGGGGTGATGCCATGCTCAAGGTTATAGGCAATCTGTTTCGCACGGCGGCGTTCGGTTTCGCCGATGGCGTATTGGAGCGAATCGGTGATTTTATCCGCGTAGAGAATAACCCGTCCGTCCACGTTCCGCGCCGCCCGTCCGATGGTCTGCACCAGCGAGGTTTTGGAGCGCAAAAAGCCTTCCTTATCCGCATCGAGAATTGCCACAAGGGCGCACTCAGGAATGTCTAAGCCTTCTCTCAGCAGGTTAATGCCAATCAGCACATCAAATACGCCGAGGCGCAAATCACGGATGATTTCGATGCGCTCCAGTGCGTCAATATCAGAGTGCAGATAGCGGGCTTTCACACTCGTTTCTTGGAAATAATCCGCCAAGTCTTCCGCCATTTTTTTCGTCAACGTGGTGATGAGCACGCGCTTGTTCGCAGCCGCCATGAGGCGGCATTCGGCAATCACATCATCCACCTGATGCTCGGTGGGGCGCACTTCGGTGAGGGGGTCAATGAGTCCTGTAGGGCGCACGAGTTGCTCCACCACGTCGCCATTGGTGCGGGAGAGTTCCAGCGGCGCGGGGGTTGCTGAAACATAGATGGTTTGCGGGCGCATCGCGTCCCACTCTTCAAACTTCAGCGGGCGGTTATCGAGGCAGGATGGCAAGCGAAAGCCGTATTCAGACAGCACGGTTTTACGGGCAAAATCCCCCTTATACATGCTGCCCACTTGCGAGACGGTGACGTGACTTTCATCAATAATCAGCAGCGCGTTTTTGGGGAGATATTCAAACAACGTGGGTGGCGGATTGCCCGCGCCGCGCCCCGACAAATACCGAGAATAGTTTTCAATGCCGTTGCACATCCCCGTTGTTTCCAGCATCTCAATATCGAACGTGACGCGTTGCTCAAGGCGTTGGTATTCGAGGAGTTTATTTTGCTCTTTGAGTTCCGCGAGGCGCAGTTGCAAGTCCACTTTTATCTGCTCAATCGCTTGCCGCATGGTGGGGCCGGGGGTGACATAGTGGCTGTTGGCGAAAATGCGAATGGCGGGGAGTTTGGCGAGCTTCTCGCCCGTCAGCGGGTCAAATTCGGTGATGGCTTCCACCTCATCGCCGAATAGGGAAATGCGCCATGCGCGGTCTTCATAGTGGGACGGAAAAATATCAATCGCATCGCCCGTCACCCGAAAACAGCCGCGTGCAAAGCCAAGGTCATTGCGGCGATATTGAATCTCGACAAGTTGTTGCAGGAGGGCGCGTTGGTCAAGCGTTTGTCCCTCGGTAATTTCGATGGTCATCAGCGAGTAACTCTCCGCCGAACCCAAGCCATAAATGCACGAAACACTGGCAACGATAATCACATCGGGGCGTTCTAACAGAGCGCGGGTGGCGGCGTGCCTTAGACGGTCAATCTGTTCGTTGATGGTGGCTTCTTTTTCGATGAAGGTGTCCGAGCGGGGAACATAGGCTTCGGGTTGATAGTAGTCATAATACGAGACGAAATATTCCACCGCATTGTGGGGGAAAAACTCCTTCATCTCGCCATAGAGCTGTGCCGCGAGCGTCTTGTTCGGTGCCATGATGAGGGCGGGGCGTTGCGTCTGCTGAATCACATTGGCGATGGTGTAGGTCTTGCCCGAGCCTGTAACACCTAACAGCACTTGATCGAGTTTTCCAGCGTTAATGCCCGCCGTGAGGGCAGCAATGGCAGCGGGTTGATCGCCCGAGGGGGTGTAGGCGGAGGTGAGTTGGAGGGGGTGGGTCATGCGTGTCAATATGGGTGTAAATTCTGGATACCAGCTTTCGCTGGTAATTCGCACCACAGGCAGTCGTTGCGGGAGTGGCGAGTCACCAGCGAAGGCTGGTGTCCAGTTTTAAGTCATTAGGCTGCTTCCTCTTCCGCATCTAGCTCTGCAAGTAATTCTTCCAGAGAATAAGAGGTATGCCCACTATTTTTGCCTTCCATCAACGCTTGCTCTAACGCGGCACGTTTGACTTCCTGTTGTTCCCATAATTTGAGGGCGGCATTCACCGCGTCATTAGGGGAAGCATACCGCCCGCTTTCTACCTGTTGTGTAATGAAAGAGGCAAAATGGGGGCTAAGGGAGATTTCTGTTTGTTGCTGCATGGGACACCTGAAATGTATGTACAAGTTATCCTATCACAAGAACAGGTGTTAGAAAACTCCCTTAATATTTCTTTGCTAAACGCAGTCTAGAACCCAAACATATGATCAAGGCTAAACGCCCCTGCTTCACCCACCACGGCATGAAAACCGAATAGGCGGCAGGTGGTATCCCGCACAATCAGGCTCGCGCCGTTGCCTGCTTTTGCGCGGGTTTTTGCATCGAATACCTCTTGGTAGTACCAGAATAACGAGCCGTTGGCAGGAATGGTAATGCCTGTTTCTGCCACCACATCGCCCGCTTGGTTTTTCAGGATTAAGGTGGTGCTGGAAGTATCCCGCCATTCTTTTGATACAGGATAAATCAAATGACAGGCGGTTTTGAATGGTTCAGGCGCAAGGCGGAGGAAAAGGCGGGTGGTAAGACCGGGGGCGGCGGCAGTGTAGGATTGCGGCTCACCTTTATACACAGCCGCCGAGTTATAAATATGCGCCCCGAAGCTGGTTTCTGCTTGGTGCTGGCTGGTGCGATGCGTGACGCGGGCAAGGGCGTGCAGCCAGCCATCAACGGCAACATTATGGTTAAAATCATAAGCCAGTTCGATGTGTCCCGTGGTGTTGTCCCCAAGTAGTGCACTGGCGGAAAACGCGGTAATACTGCCTGCTTGTTGGAGTCCTAACGCCTGTTCACGGATTTTCTCGCCCTTGTTATTGTAAACAAAAGCGGTGAGCGGCAAGCTGTCTTGGCAGGTTGCCATGGGGGTGGGGAGAAGGGTGGTGCTAAAATCTGCCGTGGGCAAAATGGGAATGGGCAGAATAAACCCTTTGCCGAAAATCGGGGCGAGGGTGGCAAGCACAGGGTCGGGTTTTAAGTCGGTGCGCTTCACGTTAGAATGCGACCAGAGTTTTTGATTGTTGCGCGTAATTTCGTGGCGCGGGCGCACCACATATTTATGGGAATGCAATTCTAGTTGTTGCGGAAAAGCGACATTCGGTAGTGCGTCTGTGACGTTAAGAGCACAGGTGCCAAAGGCAGGGATTGCAAAGGGTATGGACGCAAATTGTTCCGTTCCCGTAACATTTAGCGTCATGCTGTTTGCGGGTATCGGAAGCGGCCATGTATTTTGTAGCCATACCGAAACAATTTCTCCTGTTTGGGGGGCGGGAATGCCGCCGTAAATATCCGCTGGCCATGGATTGCTGTCGTGAGTGGCAGACAGTTGTTTGCCGTCATCACTCCACACATCAAGCGCATATTTCATCACATCATGCCCCGCGATATGGGTGGCATGAATAAATAAGGAACCCGTAAAGTTTTCAAGATTAAGACGCTTGGCAATATCGCGGCTATCAATACTAAAAGTGCTTCCCGCTGCGCCTAAATTTTCTTCCCATTCGCCTAACACCTCTCCTTGTTCGTTAAAAAGGCAAAGCCAAAGTTTGGGAGCAGCTGCGCCGTATTGCCCCCAATAGTTGGCAGAACGCACAGTCGTGTGGAAACCGTTTTGCTCTCGTAACAAAACAAGGTTCGTACAAAAGTTCAATGGGGCAAGATAATTTTTTGTATCGGTTAAGAAATGGTTAAGAATTTTAAGTGTGTTAAAACTAACAATTTCTAAATTAGCAGGGAGGAGGGCATTAATTTGTGCGACATATTTATCAGCCTCAAAACTAGCGACAAAAAGCACATCTGCTGTTGTATTTTTGCAATCGGCAATGCTTTGTGTCGGTTTGCCCATATGAGTTTCACCGAGTTTGGTCACATCTTGCACATACACATCGGTGACGGAGACAAACGGCAAGGGATACAGCGACAGAAAGATCTCAAGCTGGTTTTGCGGGTCATAGACAGCCACTTTTTTGCCCGTTAGCTGGGCACGGAGCGTGTCTATTTGCCGCGCGGCAAGCGGGTGCACAAGTGCTTTAAAGAAGGCATTCCCGCCAAAATTATTGCCGATGCGCCATTGGTTGCTGTTGTCGTAAGTGGTGATGTTCAGGGGCTGTGCCATAAAGAGACCTGTAAAATGCAGTAACAATCGGTGAAATTATAATAAAAACCTGAGTGCAAGTTTTATTCAGACTTATGCGAAACTATGACTCTGCGTGTCATCCCCTCGAAGGAGGGGATCCACACTTCTTGAATTAAAAGTGGATTCCCGTTTGCACGGGAATGACATCCGAGCGTACTTAGAACATTTCGCGTAAGTCCTATAGAATAGGGGGAATACGCTTTGTACGCAAGGAATTGCAGGATTAAAATGCATGTAAACCACTCGTTAAATGCGCTGCCTCGCTGCATAAACCCATCCTAATCCCCATAAGAGCAACGCGGCTAACGATATGTATTGTGCCCATCGTTCTATAGGCATAAAAATACGCGTAATCGTAACAGCACCCTTGCTTTGAGGAGGGAGAGAGAACTCTAGCAATCCTACATGCGCGCTAGGACGTAAAGAGAGTGGCAGGATTTCTTTTTGGGGAGATACGAGTGTTGCCGACCAAATAGGAAAATAAAATTGATGCAGTTGAAGGGTTGCCCCCCCGTTGCTTGCAACGTCAAGAACGATATTTTGCAAAGGATTCCACTCCTTCACTGTTGCTATAGAATTTCCCTCAGTAATCCGCACTTTTTCAGGAAGCGCATGTAGAAGTGGGTAATGAAAGGGCTGTTCAGCAGCCCCCGTAAAGCCAATTATTTCTTTGGTATACGCATTGTCTGTATAAACGGTGCCGTATTCAGGCGGTTCAACGCCCTGCCGCGCTTTAAGGGTGACAAAGCTTGCTAATCTGGCATCTTTACTGCCGACAACGTGCTCTAAACGCGTTGAAAAAACATATCCTACTAGAACTACTAGTAATACCCACTGTATTTTTACACCAAACCACTTTATCTGTGCGCGAGGAGGCGTCGTTTTTTCCGCTACGGCATAACCAAGAGCAAGCAGACTCACCGCACCTGCCTCGAACGCCCCTAAAAAACGATAAGGGAATTGTACTTTTTGAAGGGGATAAAAAATTTCCCATATAAATACAGATGCTTGTGTCGTCATAAAGCCACAAATGAGACACAGCGTTGCCGCGAAAGCAAGCGGGCGTATAGGCGCACCGTGCTGCTTGCGTCGTAAAAATAAGAGTCTGCCATACAATAAAAGAACTATAAAACTACTAAGAATAATCTGTTCGGTTATGGAAATAATTGAGGGAACCGTTCGCCCATTCGCAAAATGCGTAATACCTGAAAATAAAAACCATTGCCGATACTGATAGAAATCACTCCACAGTTTATCTGCATCAATCAGGTGCTGGCTCAAAAGTGCAGGGATAAGGTAAATTGCAGCAAGTCCTGCCCCCAATATCATTGCAGCCCACACGCGAAGGAAAGCCTTGAGTAGGTGCTTTTTTTCTGTAAAAAACAGCGGCATCATTGCAGGAAAAATGGAAACCATGAGCGTGGTAGGCAAATGCGAAAAAATTAAAGCTGCATAACTCGCTGCAAGCGCAAGGAGTGCTTTGGAAGAGCCTTCACTTGCACGTTTCGCTGCAAGTAATACAAGAGGGAGTACTGCTGCTGCAAAGTACTCTGCATAGGCAGTGCGCATATAAAAATTAATAGATAACTGATAGGGCGCAAAAACATAGAGACAAGCGCCAAACGCAGCAGCGTTGGGGGATTGCGAGAGATTGCGCAACCAATAATAACAACTCGCACCTGCCAGCACGGCAACGGCGGATGCCGCAAAACGTAAGGTTTCCCAAGCTTCTAGTTCTGTGGGAACCAGCGGTTGAAATAAAGATGCCCACCAGAAGGGCAGAGGAGGGTAATAAAAGAATGTTGGTGCTCCAAAACCCTCAATCGAATTGCTTAGCCAGCGGGGATATAAGATGCCTGACCAAAACTGATCCGCGAATTGTTGTGCCCATAAAATGTTGTAATGGCTTGAATGACCAACAGGGTATCCAAATACAAGCGTCCCACTGACCGCCAGCAGAGCTACGCCGATAACGAACGGCAAGTGCTTGTCAACACGCATTGTTATTCCTTAAGCACCCCATAATCCCGATCCCGACCCGAAATACGGTTTTGCCGCTGCAAATAGCGTTTCATGTTTTCCGCGCCAAGGTGCTTTAAATCAAGGCGAAACATGACGGTAGAGCTGTTGGTGGTGTTGGGGGCGTTGGTGAAATCCCGTTGAAAGTTAACGGAAAAACCCGCGCAATCTGTGAAATAGGTGAGCGCTGTGTTGACATACCGGCTTTCGTCTTTGGCGAGATCTCGTACCCAACGCCCTGACCACACCCATTGATCATCGAGAAGCGTTGAAAGCTCCGCCCCCAGTTCTTTTCTAGCACCCGTAATCGTGTTGGCTTGGTCGGTAAGACTCAGATAATCTGCTTCTAGTTGGAAAGGTTGCGTATCATAACTTAACGCCATTTCATTGCGTTCAAAGCCAAAGTCTTGCTTGTTGAGGCGGAATCGTTGCTCAAATTGAATATCTTGGTCAAGTTGCACCAGCAATCGCCCGACAAAATCGGAGAAATTATCGTCAAGCCCGCTGCCCATGCCAAAGGTTTCTTGCGGTTTAACTTGATAACTTTGTCCTAAGAATAAATCGGTGTTTACACTATAAAAGTCATACAATCCCGTATTCAAGCCATAATCAAGGCGTTGTCCGCCAGCCACGCGGTCACGCCCTGTGAAGCGGCGCGGCATGAAAATATTGGTTTGGTCAAATTCAAACACTTGCGCGTCTTCATTGGGAATTTCTAGCGGATTGTTCCCGTTTGGAGACGCAACAGCCGCAATCAGCGGTTCAATCAGTTGGCTGGAATTTTCGCCTTGGCGAATAAAGGGGTGGCGATATTGTAGGCTTACTTGTGGCACTACTCTGCCTTGAAAGCCGTCATCCGCATTGGAACTACCGCTAGTGAGCGGCACTTTTTCAATGTAATAACCATCCCCATCAACACTTGCCGTGAAGGTAGTAATACCGCCGTTTGCACTTAGTATCGGTTTTTCCCACGCCGTGCCAAGGGAGAGGCGGCGGGTGTTTGAGCCTTGTTCGCGTGTTAAAGCCAAGGCACTTGCATCAATATTCCAATGTCCACCTAGGTCATCGGGGGTGGTGGTCAGCGCGTAAGTAAGTTCTGGTAGTACTAGTGGGGTAGTCGCCCGCACATCGGTTGAGCGCAAGCCTTGGAAGGCATAGCTGGTAGCATTAAAGTAATCGTTGTTGCTGAAGCGTTCAGCATAAAGACTGCTGGTTAAAATATCCGCCGAATCAAACGAGAAGCGTTTGAGGTAACCCTTGTCACTCACCCGTTGGGCTGCAAAACCCCACCGCCAATCTTCATTGATGTTAAATTTCCCATCCGCTAAGATGCTGGCTTCCGTGCCCTTTTCGTTTAGCACTTCAGAATCCCGAATTTGATTCACGTTCCCGATGCTGGTGTCAATCGCGAGTTGCCCATTACCAAAGCGTTGACGATAATCAAATGCGCCAATTGCGCCGCCGCGCGTCATCAAAATGGGGCTAAACTCGAGGTCTTTTGAGGGGCTTAACGCGAAATAATACGGTGTTTTGAGAAAAACCCCTTTATCATCCGAAAACTGCAAACTTGGGGGCAAGAATCCGCTTGCTTGTTTCACGGTAGGGTCAGGGTGCTGAAAATACGGGAAGTAGAACACAGGCACACCGCCCACTTCAAGGCTGGCATCGTGATAGGTGATGGTTTTTTCCACCTCATCATGCACCACTTGTTTTGCATGAATTTCCCACAGCGGAATCTCCTCTTTACACACACTGCACGGGGTAAAAGCCCCGCCCTCGAGCGTGTTTGTGTTGGCATTGGTGCGGGTGGCGCGAGTGGCAAGGAGGCGCGATTCATCTGCAAAGCGTACGCGAATTTTCTCAATAATGCCCGATTTTAGGTCATCCGTAATCTCGGCAGAATCAGCATACAGCGTGTTATTGTCTGTGTCTGTGAGGGTGATGTTGCCTGTGGCGGTTACGCTGTTGGTGGGTTGCGTGTAAACAATCTTGTTGGCTTTTAGCGTGCGTCCCTCGCGGGAGACAATCACGTTGCCTTCCGCAATAATCTGCTGATTTTTCTGGTCATACCGCACCGTATCCGCAGAAAACTTTGTGTCTTCTTGCGTTTTGGCAAGGCTTTTCGGTAACTCAACCGCAAAACAGGGCTGCGCTAGTAGCAAAGTAAGAGCAAGGAGGGAAACAGAACGGCGCATAAAGGCTAAAGTCAAATGAGGCGGGAGTAGAGAGGCGGGAGCATACTGTATAACACTGCCGCCTCTCTACTCCTACCTTTTCTACCCATCTTCCTGCTCCAATAAAACAGAAATCGCACACAGCAGCACAACAATTATGGGTGTCCATACCGCCAAGAACACAGGCAGGCGATCAGACAATCCCAACGCTGCCACCAAATCTGAAATAAAATACAGCAAAAACCCTGTGGCAATGCCGCCCACGAGCATTTTTAGCGCACGTCCACGGCGCGGTAGACGCAACGAGAAAATCGCCGCAATCAGCACCATCCCTGTGTATAAAAACGGCGTGAGTAAAAGCGTTTGCAGGTGCAGGCGATGCCGCGTTGCAGAAAAACCCGCACTTTCCAACAACGTGATAAACGAGGGGAGCGACCACACAGACAACGTTTGCGGCGCGGCAAAGCTGTTTTCTAATTCCGCACGGGTGATGGTGGCAGGAAAAAGCACGGGGTCTTTTAACGCCAAGGGCAACTGATTCGGGGCAGATTGCCAGCCATTCTGCAAAACCCAGCCGTTGGGGGTTAAATCTGCTGTTGTTACATCATAGCGCGAGAGGAAGGTGCGGTTTTCAGAAAATCGTAAAATCATCAGGTTTTCAAGGGTAGTGCCGTTCGCACTCAGCTTTTTTGCATGAAAAATACTATAGCGACCGTCCGCTTCTTTTTGGCGAAACCACAGCCCGTTGCTGCCGAAAGACAGGCGACTCATCCCGCCTTGCAGCTTTTTATCCTCCAGCGCGTTATATTTCGCGAGAAGGGTAGAGCCTAGCGGATTAAACAACGCCACTTGCAAGCAGCCCATAATAAACGCAATCGCCACAAACGGCAGCAAAAATTGCCACACAGACACGCCCGCCGCCCGTGCAACCACCAGTTCTTGGGCGCGGGTGAGCTTATACAGGCTTGCCATGCTGGCAAACAACACGGCAAACGGTAAGATTTTCTCGGCTGTATACGGCAACTTGAACCCTGCCATTTTGAACACCAACCCCAAAGCAATCCCATCACGGCCGCTGCTCCGACGCAAGAGTTCTAAAATATCCACCGTAAAAATCAGCGCAGCAAGACTTCCCGTGATGAGCGCGAGCCACAACAGGTAGTTCCGTGCAAAATACCAAGAAAGAGTAGGGGAGAGCGCGGTCATAGCTATGCATTCCCTAGTTTTATTCGGGTTATAAAGGCGCGATGCGTGTTGGGGAAAACAAGGAGATATAAGAGGGTAATACTCGGAAGTAGTGCCGATATATACATCAAAGGAATGGCAGAGGCGTGCCGTGCCGCCATGTTTTCAACCCCAATGCTCAGCCCTTGCAAAACCGCCATGCAGAGCACGCCTATCATCAGGCGTTTGCCATATCCCCGCCGAGAGAATGTTCCCGTCATTAGCGTGAGAACCGCGATAAGTGTAAACGGGAATGCATAGAGCGGGCTTACGAGGCGGCTATGCCCCGCTGCCTTTAAACGCTGCTGTTCTCGAGGCGGTAGTGCTTTGTCAGGACTAAGTAGTTCTGGTAAAAAATACTCTTGCGTGGTGCGTTTGCGCGTTTCTTCAACGGCATTAGCAGCACTGTTGATGTCAAGCGTGTAGCGGTCAAAATACAACATGCTTAACGCCCCTGTCTTTTCGTCAAACTCTTGGCGATTGCCGTTGATAACCAGCACCCGAGGCTCATTATTCACGTTTACGATTGCGCCTTGTTTTGCCAAAATGGTAACAATCGTGTTCGGTTTGCGTGTATCGTGAATCAAAATGTCTTCTAAGCTGCCATCGCTCGCACGCCTGCCCACATACACCGTCATGTCTGCGCCAAGCGGGGTGAACACCCCCTCTTGCAGTAACGCTGCTGAATATTGGCTACGAATATCGTGCTGCAAGTCCTTAAAAGCGCGATAACTGTTCGGCATGAAATACAACGTGATGGAATACCCAAGTAGTGCTATGAGTAGTGCCGTAATAAGAGCAGGTTTTGCAAGCGTTAGGTTAGAGCATCCCGCGCCTTGCGCCACCACCAACTCACTTTCCACGGTGAGTCGATGATACACCACCAATATTGCCACAAATAGCGCGATGGGGAGCACAATCACAAGGAAGCTCGGAATCATCAGGCTAGAGAGTGTGAAAAACAGGCTTAGGCTCAACCCCCTGTTCACCACATAATCAATGAACCGCAACGACTGCGTGAGCCACACAGCCGACACCAAACTCACGGTAATGACAAGGAGAGAGATGCACAGTTGGCGGAAGATGTAGCGGTGAAGGAGGGGCATCAGATGGTTGTAGCGGGTGTTTTAAAAGGCTTCAAGCAGTCTATTCTTTGTTGCTCAACTCTTCCCGCCGAAACCGATACTGATACCCCACCATCAGGGCTTTAATGGGGCGCAACAGCACCATGCTCCCGCCAATTGTATATACCGACCATACAAGGACATGCACCCACGCCTGTGGCTCCACGCTAAACTCAAGCGCAAGGGCACCGAGGACGGTGGTGAAACAAAAGAATGTCATCACGAAAAATAATGCGCCATCGCCTGTGTCGTGTCCGCGCAAATCAAGCCCGCAATGGGGGCACACGTCCCGAATTGTCAGCAGTCCCGCAAACAAACTCCCAACACCACAAGCAGGGCACTTGCAACGCCATGCATTCTGTAAAAGATTGGTGGGAGTGGAGGAAGTCAATAGCTATTACGCGCCAAAAATGTAGATAGAAACGAACAAGAACAACCACACTACGTCAACAAAGTGCCAATACCACGCCGCCGACTCAAAACCAACGTGTTGCTTCTCGGTAAAATCGCCCTTAAGAGCGCGGAAATAGCACACCGCTAAAAACACCGTCCCGATGAAAACGTGGAAGCCGTGAAAGCCCGTTGCAAGGAAGAAGGTGGAAGGGTAAATCCCATCTTTGATGCTGAAGGCAGCATGGCTGTATTCTAACGCTTGGCAGCCTAAAAACAACACACCCAACAATACCGTGCATAGCAGGCCATTCTTCAAACCCTCGCGGTCACCGTGCAACAGCGCGTGGTGCGCCCATGTTACGGTTGTGCCAGAAAGCAATAAAATCAGCGTGTTGAGGAGGGGAAGGTCAAGCGGATCAAACGTCGTGATCCCCTTTGGCGGCCACACCCCACCCACGGGCAGGAGGCTTGCATTGAAATACGCCCAGAAAAACGCCGCAAAAAACATCACTTCGGAGGCAATAAACAGCACCACGCCCAATCGCAGCCCAATTTGTACGACAGGCGTGTGCGCGGATGTGCGTGATTCTTTCACCACATCGCGCCACCAGCCGAACATGCAGAGTAAAACGAACGCTAGTCCAAGGAATAGCCCTGTTGTGCCTTTATTGTGCATATAAAGCAGAATACCCACACAAAATGCACCTGCCGCAAAGGCAGAGAGCATCGGCCAAGCACTTGCATCAACAAGGTGATAGGGATGTTTCGGGGCATCATGCCCGTGCGCTGCGGTGTTTTTAGAAACAGTGCTCATGAGGAAACCTTTGAGAGGAGGGTAGAAAAACAGACGTTTTGCAGAGGCTAAGACACAAAACAATCTGCTTATAAAACACTACACAAAAAAGGTTAAGCGTTTCTTTTGGGGGGAGGAAAGAATTAAGGGTGTGTGTGTAAATCGTAAGCTTTACCGAACACACACAACGCATACCCTCACGCCAACGGGTTTACGCTATTGCAATAATGGCGTGGCGTTGCAGTTTGTGCCTGAAGAGTAAGGTGTTAATTTTGGTCATGCAGGTTTAAACCATTCGTAATTTTGTTCCCAATCATTCAAGTCACGATGACTTTTATGTTCAATATAATATTGATAATCAGCTATTTTGGAGCGTACTTTGTCTGTATAACCATTATATTTTTGGAAGAGCTCCTTTAGTTGTAAAGGCGTTATGTCGTTGGCTTTGCTCTGTAAAGGTTGAATCTCTTCACGCCATTCCGATCTCTTATCTTCTGGAATTGCGGGATGAGGATTGTGAGTAAAAAGCATGGCACGAACATAATCGCCACCAACCCAATAATGCCAATTTTTTTGAATGTCTTCTATTTCTCGCGTTGAAAAGCTAAGATTTTCCAAGACTTTCTGTATGGATTGATATATCTTAAGTTGGTTTTCAAGTGGCATTCCACCCCATCTTGAACCAAGCATAATGCTATCCAAGGTAGATCTTGCATTAACTTCAGCAAGTTGTTTCAGTTCATTAATAGCGTTTTTAACTTCTCTGAGTTTAATACTACTTCCAAAAAAACTTATTGAGTCTGCTATTTCTGGCCAGCCCAAAGCAAATACGAATAAGCTAAAAGTTAACCATATTCCCGTCATTGCATGATTTGGCTCTGTAACACCAAAGCTGAAATATAGCCCACTTGCTATTGCGGCGAATGCCACAGCACTAGAAATTCCTTTGCGCCAACTCATAAAACTACTGCACCACCCTACTCGGCACCCACAACGCCCCGCGCTGTGCCATCTCCGCCTGCTGCAACCCATCGCGTAACGCCATAACTTGGGGGGCGGATGCAAATGCTTGTACCATCGAGAATGCTTGCAAGAAGTGCCCGCCCGTAATTTTGTCAATCACGGCGCGGAACGGGTTTTTCTCTTCGGGCAAAATCACCAGCGGCACAATATCATCCGCTTTCTTGCCCACTGCCACTTTTGCTAGATTGAGCGTGTCTTGCAGCGTGCCTACTTGGTCAATCAAGCCCACTTTAAGGGCAGCATCGCCTGTGAAAACACGTCCGCCCACCACAGATTCTAACGCGTCGCCCTTTAGCTCCCGCGCCTCGGAAACCTTCGCCTTAAAGTCTGTAAATACAGTATCAAGAGAGCGCGAGAACGCAGCGGATTGTGCCGCCGTAAACGGGGTAACGCCGCTCCACATCAGCGCATTATCCCCAAGGGTAATGCTCTCGAATTTAATTTTTGCCTTTGATGTTAGTTCGCTAGAAACAAACTTGCCGCCAAAAACCCCAATAGACCCCGTAATTGTGCCAGCGTTCGCCACAACGGTGTCGCCAGCCAGTGCGATAAAATAACCGCCTGATGCCGCTGCATCGCCCATGCTTACCAGCACTTTTTTGCCAGCTAGTTTGGCACGTTCAAGGGCATCCCGAATGGTGTCAGAGGCAATATACGAGCCGCCGCCACTGTTCATCCGCACCACAATCGCGCCAACGGTTTTGTCGTCGATTGCATCTTGAATGGCAGCCACATACTCCTGTGGAATAATAAGGGCTTCATCGCCGCCTACGCCGCCCTCGCTGCCATCCCGCATGATAACGCCATCCATATAAATAAGCGCAATGCGGGTGTTTTTATCAAGCTCAAGGTTTTTTTGCGCCACATCAGCCTGCTTTACCTCGCGGTATTCTCCCAATCCGAAAAACAGCGGCGGTTTTTTCTCTTCTGCTTTTGCTTCTTTTGCAGGGGCTACCCACGGCTTTGTCGCGGTGGCAACAACAGGCATTTTAAGGCGTTCACGCACACTCTTTTCCATGTCTTGCCAGTACCCCAGTTTATCAACTAACCCCTGTGTCACCGCATCTTGCGCGGAAAACGGTGCATTGTTCACCAGTGCGCGCACATCGCCCACTTTGGGGCGGGTGGTGCTAATCGCGGTGCTCAGTTGCGTGAAATAGGCTTCCAACAACCCTGTTAGCTGTTCGCGATGCTCAGGCGTGAAGCCTGTCTCGGTAAGTTGGTTCGGCCCAGTCTTATAAGCGGCACGCTTATCAAACTCAGGCTTAATCCCTGCCCATGCAAGGGTATCTTTAAAGAACGGAATCTCAACGCCCAAGCCATTTAACGCCAGCAAGCCAGAAGGTTGCATCCAAATTTCATCGAACTGTGACGCAAGGTAATAGCGGCGCGTTGCGTTATCCCCTTCAGAAAAAGTGTCGGTGTAGGCAATCGTAAACTTCCCTGCTTTTTTGAAAGCGGCCAACGCTTGGTGAATTTCTTGTGCTTTGGCGATGCTTATTTCGGCAAAACTAATGTCCGCCACGAGTCCTTTAATATGCTTGTCTGTTGCTGCCTGTTCAAGGGTGCGTGTGAGTGCGAGCACATCAATATCATCAGGGTGTAAAATCCGCGCAATCGGGTCACGCAGCGGCGCATCATTCACAGGATTAGCGAAATCCACAAACAATACGGCGCTTTCGGGAAGTTTCACCACCTCTTTTTCCGCTTGGCTACGCACAAACGCAATAAGGGCAATGGTGGAAACCAGCGAGAAAAACCCCATCACAATAAGGATGCGGGCGGCAATTTTTTTCAGGAATTTAAACATATCTCTCCAGTTTCAGCGCGTTATACGAGGGGGGACTCGTTGTGCCTCTTAGGGGTGCTCGTTTTGTCATCCCCTCGAAAGAGGGGATCCACACTTCTTGAGTTTAAGAGTGGATTCCCGTTGGAATTTACCCTCACGAAAGTGGGGGCGGGAATGACGCACTCGGTACGTTTTTGACGTTTCGCGTAAGTTCTATATCAAGCAAACGCACTAAAGCCAACTTATACTTTAACAGTATAGTTTTTTAGCAAATTTGTCAAGGGAGGGGGCTGTCTTTATCGCGTTGCTTGCGCCCACATCAATTCTTGAGAGAGCACTTGAGGCGCTTGGTAATACTGTCGAATGTTAGTTGGAAAGCGTTGCAAGCAAAAAGCAGTCATCTCATCAGAAATGCCAACAGACACACGGCAGAATCCTGCTTCATCAGGTTCGCCAAACTGGTAAGCAGTTGAAGCAAGTTGCCCTTTAATTTCTGCCAAAGCACTTTCGTGCACTTTAAACCCTTTGTCGTGTATCGCAGCAGGGGCATCTTCTTGTTGTGTTGCCATTTTTTTATACAGTGTTTGTATTAACGTCGATAACGGCATAAAAACATCCCGCACAAGATGCTCTATATTCTTGCTGAAAGCGTCATCCTGTTTGTAGCGTTTTGCTTTTTTAAGAACGGATGAGAGATCTGCAGGGTTCACCGTTTCTGATTTTTGTGAATTATTCAGTGCTTGCATGGCAATATGCCGCTCAACCCTGAGTGCGGTTTTTGGGGAAACCAAGTTTCTGTCTTGTCGATACAGAACCGTGTTCATTGTCAAAAGCAAGTCCTCAAAAAGCTCTTTTCGTTCTGCAAGGGGCGTGCTTTCGTTCTTTTCTGTAATCTCCTGTACAATCTTTGCGCGTGTTTTCCAGTCAGCAATAGAATTGAATTGATTTAAAATATCAGCGTAGCTCGCCGCAAGGCTTTGTTGCACAAATAAACAGGAGCGTTAAAAGCCGCCGAAGGCAAGGGATAAGGAGGCAGTCAGGCAGCGATTTTATAGGTGTCTGGCATGCCCAATCTGGTCATGGTGTTGAGAGCCTTGATAATGAGCGCTGATTCTTGTTGC
>CANGXP010000020.1 GCA_947457935.1 Alphaproteobacteria bacterium
CGCTACGCTTGACTATACCGCTCGCACCTCAAGATTTGCAAAAAAATTTGCGAGCGGTAAAGCCCGCGCGGCGCTTGAGCGAAACATCGCAACTTCTTCAGTTACGATGAGTATAGAACTGCGTAAGTCCTGGAGATATAAATACACACAAGGAGATATTTTTTATGACAGATACCACAGGTACTATCGGTGACATCTTGCAAGAACACGCAGCAACAGTAGCGCAGGATTTACAATTTCAAGAACGCTTAAAAAATCCTGAAACAGCTCTAGGCGCACAGAATCGAGAACAAGTCGGCAGGATTATGAGTGATGCACATAGTGCCGCAACCGCAGGGGGAGTAAACATAGATATTGGCGCACAAACAGCTTCCGTTGGACTGAGTATACAAGTTGGCGATGGCCGTATCGGAGCGCAAGTGGAGGCGGGAGTCAACGGCACAGGGGCGCGAATCGGCTATACAAATGGTAATTTTGGCTTAACGGCAAGCGCAAGAGCAGACACTCGCATAGCAGTTGGCTATCAATCCTTGCAATCCGCTCCAAGTACTTTTGATCTCGGAACCATCGGACAGCGTATTAACACCGCCGCTACAGAATATAGAGCCACCCAACCAACACTTGATATTCCGACTGCCCTCACCAACGGTTCTAACACACGTTGATAAAAACTCAGAAAGCACTGCTTAAAAGAAAGATAACAGCGCCTTATTTATGCGGTTGCGGGTTTCCTCGTTCGAGGGGGGGATGACACTCAGAGTAATAATTTCGTGTAAGTCCATCTTTTACACTCTCAAAAATCCAAATCCGCATAATGCGGCACGGGTGCCAAAGCAGGCATCCGCTCTTGCAAAAGGGGGCGGAAAGAGGGGCGCGATTTCACGCGGCTATACCATTCTTTTACTAGCTCATGCTGTTCCCACGGCACATTGCCGAGATAATCAAGGGCGGAAAGATGGGCAGCGGCGGTGAGATCGGCGATGGTTAGTTCATCCCCTGCTAACCAGCGGCGACGCTCCACCAAATATGCGATATAGTCGAGGTGATAGGTAATGTTCATCGCCCCCGCCCGCAACGCGGCAGAGTTTGGCGTGCCTTTATTAAACAACCGACGAAACACTTTTTCATCAAGCAGATTCGCGGTGACTTCTTTATTGAATTTTAAGTCAAACCATGCGGCGATGCGCCGCGCTTCAGCTCGCTCAGCGGGTGTTTTTCCGAGGAGATTTATAGCAGGATACACCTCCTCTAAATATTCCACAATTACGGTGCTATCCGCAATAACAGTGCCGTCTTCCTCAACAAGCACGGGCACTTGCCCCGCACAGTTGAGCGCGTAAAAATCGGGGCGACGCTCCCACACTTTTTCAAGGATGCCTTTGTAGACAAGTTTCTTCTCCCCCAGCACCAAGATAACTTTGCGAGAAAAAGGGGAGAGCCAAACGTGATATAAGAGTCGCTCTGTGCTCATTTTATTACAGGTTTATTGTTATTTTTATTCTGTGTATACTTGATACAACAGTTTATATTGCAATGCAACAAGAGTTCAGTACTTACGCATGGTTCGTCTTTATCGGTAATTTTGTTGTCAGAAAATAGCTCGAAATGCTCATGTACGTTTAGTAAACTGCGCTTTCTCGCTATTTTCTTCCTAAAAATTCCTCGAAAATCCATTGCCTGCCTAAGCACTGAAGTTAAACACCATTTGCCTTTCATGGTTGTTCAATGATAAGAGGGAAGATATGAAAAAAACAACCCACCTTCCCGCTTTAAGTGTGATTGTCCCCGTTAAAAACGAGGCCGACAATGTTGCCTCCCTTGTGGGGGAAATTGCTGCCACCCTCACAGGGGCGTTCCAGTTTGAAATTATTTATGTGAACGATGGCAGCACCGACAAAACACTCCAGAACTTAAAAGATTTACGCGAAACTGTGCCTGAGTTGCGGATTTTTACACACGTTGAATCTCGCGGGCAAAGTGCTGCTGTGCATACAGGTGTGCAACAGGCAAAACATGATTGGATTGCGGTGTTGGATGGGGATGGGCAAAATGACCCCGCTGATTTGCACACGCTGTGGAACTGGATTACCGCCCAAGAAACAACGCACTGCATGGCGATTGGCAGACGCACCAAACGGCAAGATGACGGAATGCGTAAATTTGCCTCGCGCTGTGCCGCTGATGCGCGTCGTTGGTTGCTCAAAGATGGTGTGCCTGATTCTGGTTGCGGCATTAAAATTTTACACCGCGAAACCTTCCTCTCGCTGCCCTATTTTGACCATATGCATCGCTTTATGCCCACCCTTATGGCACGCATTGGCGCGAAGGTTGCATCCATTCCTGTTGCCCATCGCTCACGCACGCAAGGTGTTTCAAAATATGGCACGCTTGACCGTGCCCTTGTGGGGGTTGTGGACATTTTGGGCGTTTTGTGGCTCAAGAAACGCTATAAAATTCGTGAAATCATAGAAGAATAAAAAAATATGTGCCCTCAAGAATCCTCCGCCATATGGCTTATCATTGGTTTCGCCGCGCAAGCCTTGTTTACAGGGCGATTTGTGGTGCAATGGATTTACAGCGAAAAACACGGTAAAAGCCTTATTCCGCTTGCCTTCTGGTATTTCAGTATTGCAGGGGGCGTGTCTTTGTTAATTTATGCCATTCACCGCCAAGACCCTGTATTTATTGCAGGGCAAGCGGGCGGGCTGATTGTGTATGTACGCAATCTTTTTCTCATCCGCAAAGACAGACGGCGCACAGCAGCAACGAATACACCCCTTGCGGAATAATATTTTTTATCATAGCAACATATATACTGATTGCAGATGAAGAGTTCTGGTTTGGCGAGCGAACCAAGGCTGAAGGAGTTGACATAAAGTCAATGACTGAAGCCGAGGGTGTGGCGCAGGCAACCAGTGCTTTTCAGGTGCATTCAGTGCAAACCCGTTTAGGAGAAACGACTACATGCAAATCGACTTTATTGCCACCCCCCACAAAGACACAACCACCCTTGTTATTTTCGCCGCCGAAGGATTTTCCGCGTTGCATCAGGGTGAGTATTTATCAGCAGCAGATGTTGCTCAATTAGAAAAGTCTCTGAAAATCAATGAATTTAAAGGGAAAAAGGCAGAAGCACAGGTTTTCACGGCAGTGGGTGCATATGACCGCGTTGTTATTATTGGATTAGGCAAAACGGAAAAGCTGGATGCTCTCACCATCGCCGAAGTGGGCGGTGCTGTTTATAAAGTGCTGGCGGGGCTGAATGTTACAGCCGCGAATGTGATTGTTAATACGATTGAGGGCAATGCAAACACGGATGCGGAAATTGCAGGACGCATCGCATATGGTGCAAAATTGCGCTCGTACCGTTTTGACAAATACAAAACCAAAGAAAAAGACGATAACAAAAAGCCAAAGCTAGAAAAATTACATATCGTTGTAAAAGAAATCAGCGCAGCACAGCATTATTTTGAAGCAAAGGATGCTGTTGCGGAAGCCGTTTTCTTTGCGCGTGACTTACAAAATGAACCTGCCAATGTTATTTACCCTGCCTCCCTTGCCAAGGCGGCAAAAAACGCGCTTACACCTTTAGGTGTCTCTGTCAAAATTCTCGGCGAAGCAGAAATGAAAAAGCTGGGCATGAACGCGCTGTTAGGCGTGGGACAAGGCAGTGCACACGAATCACAGCTTGTTATCATGGAATACACAGGCAAAGGTGGGAGCGATGCACCGTTAGCACTGGTAGGCAAAGGCGTGACGTTTGATACAGGCGGTATCTCCATTAAACCCTCTGCAAACATGGAAGACATGAAGTGGGATATGGGCGGCTCTGCCGTTGTTATCGGCACGATTATGGCACTTGCAAAACGTCGCGCAAAAGTAGACGTGGTGGGCATTGTAGGATTAGTGGAGAACATGCCTTCAGGGACAGCACAACGCCCCGGCGATATTGTCACGTCTATGTCTGGGCAAACCATTGAAGTGCTCAATACTGATGCAGAGGGACGCTTGGTACTGGCGGATGCATTATGGTATTGCCAGAAGCACCACAAACCAAAGGCAATCATTGACCTTGCAACCCTTACAGGCGCGATTGTGGTCGCGTTGGGCGAAAGCACAGCGGGACTGTTCAGCAATAACGATGCCATGGCAGCACAAATTGAAAAAGCCTCAAAAACCGTGGGCGAACCTGTGTGGCGATTGCCCATGAACGAAACATATGACAAGGATATTGATTGCGATTTCGCGGATATGAAAAATATTGGCAGTGGCAGAGGCGGCGGCAGCATTACAGCCGCGCAATTCCTGCAACGGTTTATTGAAGGCGACTTGCCGTGGGTTCACCTTGATATTGCAGGGGTAACATGGGCGAAAAAAGACGGTGCACTCGTGCCAAAAGGCGCAACAGCCTTTGGTTTGCGCACGGTGGAGCAATTCATTCGTGAAAACTTTGAAGGGTAAAGCCTTGCGGAAAATACTCCCCTTTTTATTGGTAGGGGGGATGCTATGGAGCATCCCCTCTCCCGTTATTGCACAAAGCAGTGCTATTATTGCAACCGTGAATAACGATGCCATCACACAATATGATGTGGAGATGCGGACGAAATTGTCATTGCTTTCTGCCAAAGTACCGAACACCAAAGAGGCGCGCGCCTACTTTGAAAAACAAGCCTTGCAATCCCTCATTGAAGAACGGCTGCAATTACAAGAAGCAGCGAGTGAGAAAATCGACATTGACCCCAAAGACGTGGATGCTGCCTTTGCACAATTAGAAGGGCAATATAAACTGCCGCAAGGTCGTTTAAAAGCAATGCTTACAGAGAATGCTATTCCTTTGAGTGTGATGGAGCAACAAATCCGCGCAAGCCTAACGTGGAGCGAACTCATCCGCCGCAAATTTGGTAATCGCGTGGTGGTGAGCGATAGCGAAGTTGATAGCATTTTAGGGCGCATCTCTGCGAATAAAGGGCAGCAAGAATATCATCTTTATGAAATTTTCTTCAGCGATGCACGCGGCAACGCCGCTGTGCGGGCGGATCAAGTTTTCTCGCAACTGCGTACAGGGGGGAATTTCCCCACGCTCGCGCAACAGTTTTCTGATAGCGCCACAGGTACTTTGGGAGGCGAGAGAGGCTGGATAACCGCTGCAGAACTTGAAAAACCGCTTGATGTTGCCATCACGCAAATGCAAGTGGGGCAACTCTCTCGCCCGCTTAAAACAGCAGAGGGCTACAAAATCGTGTATCTGCGTGATGTGCGCACCGTGGGCGGCACAACGGCTGTAAGCACAGGCACGGTGGTGCTCTATCAAACACTTATCCCTACTGATAATAAAACAACCCCGCAAAATGCGTTTATTATTGCCCAAAATCTGCGGGATAAAATCACCAGTTGCAGCAATGCGGAAATTATTGCCAAAGAGGCAGGGCTGACACGCTCAGGCAATCTTGGCAGTCTTTCTCTGCGGGACTTGCCGCAACTCATCCAACAAGCGGTGATGAATACGGATATTGGACAAACGAGCACGCCGCTGTTCATCGACAACAACTATCAACTTCTCACCGTGTGCGATAAAAAAGTGCAAGCAGCCGCATCTACAAAAAGCAGTGTTCCCGCCATCGATCCTGACAAAGTACGCCAGCGATTGCGCCTGCAAAAACTTGAACGGTTTGCAGAAAGCTATTTGCGGCAAGTGCGTGAAAATGCGTTTATTGAAATAAAAACTACATCCTCTAAATAGGCTTTTTATGTGCGGCATTGCAGGACTTATCCAAAAATTTCCTAATCCTGAGATACGCGATGTTTTTGTCGCTACCGCACAAAGTGCGCTGCGTAGCAGAGGTCCTGATGCACAAACAGCCGTAACGTATCACGATTGCGTCACTCTCATTCATGCTCGCCTTGCTATTATTGACGTGGAGGGGGGATCACAACCTATTGCCGATGAGCAAGGAGCAATCATTTTTAATGGTGAGATATATAATTATGCTGATTTACGACACCCTGCAGACACTTACAAAACGCACTCTGATACAGAAGTTCTCTTAAAGGGGCTGCATCGCCAAGGCATTGATTTTTTACAACAAGCAGACGGCATGTTTGCGTTTGCCCAGTATGATTTTGCAACACGCGTGATGCTGCTTGCCCGAGACAGATTTGGTATTAAACCACTGTATCTTTATCAAGATGACGAGATTTTTGCGTTTGCTTCCACCCTTGCACCGTTGATGTTATTTTCTAAACGCCGCATTAATACGCAAGCCTTGCAAGATTATTATTTATTCAGAGCAGCGCGTGCGCCGCATACAATATTTGAGGACATTCAAGAGCTTGATGCAGGACAATACCTACAATTCGATGTGGGGAAATTCATGCTACAACGCCCGAAACGCTGGCTACCCGCTTTCGCACCCTCTCGTCATATCACAAAAGAATCAGAAGCATTAGAATTGCTTGCTGCGGCAATGAAAACAGCCGTCAAGCGTCACCTTATTTCTGATGTGCCCGTGGGGACGTTTCTTTCAGGGGGTGTTGACTCCAGTTTAATTACAGGAATGGCAGCAAAGCATAATCCCGATTTATCTGCTTTCACACTGGGCTTCACCGACGCGCAATTTGATGAAAGTGCTTACGCAAGCAGCGTTTGTAAACATCTTAGTATTCGCCATCACGTCTTACGCGCTGATAGCCGCGTTTTTATGGACATTTTTGAAAAATGGGGATCCATTCAAGATGATGTAGTAGCAGACCCCTCGGCCCTGATGCTCTATAAAATATCGGAATATGCGCGAGACGCAGGATTCAAAGTATTATTATCAGGAGAAGGAGCAGATGAGCTATTTGCAGGATATAACCAACATTTTCGTTTTTCCCTTGCAACCCGTTTTGCACCTTTAGGAAAACATTTAGGTTTTGTGCCCAAACTTCTCAGCAGGTTTAATGCAGAAAAAACACGTCGTTTGCAGTATGCCCATCAAATGACTGATGCGCGTGAATTTCATGGCACAGGCATGATTTTTGAACCCTATTTGGCAAGCACGCTGTTTTCAAACGCTGTTATGCAGCACCCTACGGCTCATACATTGTCTGATGCATTGCTGCATGACCAACAGTATCGCCTGCCGAATGATTTACTCACGCGGACTGACCGCGCAACAATGGGCGCAAGTATTGAGGCACGCGTGCCGTTTTTATGTGCAGGGGTTCAAGACGCGGCAAACAGCATCAGCACGGATTTGCTCCTGAAAGGGCGATTACAAAAAGCATTGCTCAAGAAATATGCAGAGCGGTATGTACCGAAAGACTGTCTCTATCGCCCTAAAGTCGGGTTTGATTTGCCCTTAGCACACTGGTTACGCAATGAAATGAAACCCCTTGTGCAAGACACACTGTCAAGTACTTGGCAAAAACCTTATTTTAAGGAAAGTGTGTTAGAAACCGTTATTGATAATCACTTTACCCACCGCAATAATAATGCTGATAAAATCTTTGCGTTTCTTTTGTTAGAACGAAATGTTAATTATTTGCGCTCTTTGCCGTCGCTTCAGCAAAACGGTGTTATGCTGTTGAAACAAATCACCTGAGTATTGTTTATGCCATTATCTAACAAAAAAATTTATCTCTGCATTCCTCGTGGTATAAACGGGAAAGGAGGCATTGAGCGGCAAAGCCAATACTTGCTAAACGCATGGCAAGAAAATCTCGACATCACCATTCTCACAACACGGGGTGATGGTGGGCATTCGGCGTGGCCGTTTGTGTTTGCAGGCACATGCATGAAGCTATTATACGCGTGTGCCATCAAGCATGATGTTGGTGTCCTGCATTTGAATACGGCCATTCGTGCGAGCTTATGGCGTAAATTTATTTTAGGCGAAATTGCCCGCCTGTTTGGTGTGCCCACGGTTGTTCACCTGCACGGGGGCGGGTTTGATGAAGAATATGCAGCCATGGGTAAAAAGACCAAAACCATGACCAATCGGCTGTTCCGCAACGCTTCCCACTGCATTGTATTAGGCGAGTATTGGCGTGATTTTATCAGTAAAACATTTGCGCTCCCTGCGGAAAAAATCAGTATTATGCTGAATGCTGTTCCTGCGCCGCAACGCATTACAACACGGGATTTCAACCATAAGCCGCTAGAATTATTGTTCTTAGGGGAAGTGGGCGCACGCAAAGGCGTCCCCACCCTTATAGAAGGATTAGGGTTGCTGAAGGAGCGAACAGATTGGCATTGCACCATTGCAGGCAACGGCAATCTTGATTTGTATCGCCAGCAGGCAAATTTACTCGGGGTAGCAGACAAGGTGCGGTTTTTAGGCTGGCAGTCACCCGAACAAACAGAAAAATTGTTAGAAGCAGCCCAAGTTTTACTGTTGCCCTCCACCTCAGAAAACTTACCCATGGCGATACTCGAGGGCTTGGCGCATGGATTAGTAGTGATTTGCACGCCTGTGGGCGCAACTCCTGAAGTGGTGGAGCACGGCGTAAGCGGCTTGCTGCATCCTGTAGGCGATGCGTTAGCCTTAAGCAACTGCATCAATGCCGTGCTGGATAACGCGGGTTTAGCAGAGAAAATGAGCGTAAACGGTCAGCAAGTTTTCCGCGACAAGCTGAGTATGCAGCCATATTGCGTAAGGCTTGCTGCGTTGTATCGTTCAGTTATGAAGTCGAACTAAACCGTCCGCTCCACCAACTTTTGCTTGATTCCTGCAATCGCTTTTGCAGGGTTCAAGCCTTTGGGGCAGGTGTTGGTGCAGTTCATAATCGTGTGGCAACGATAGAGCTTGAACGGATCTTCCAAGTCATCCAACCGCTCGCCTGTTGCTTCATCGCGGCTATCTTCAATCCAACGATAGGCTTGCAGCAACACCGCAGGCCCTAAGTACTTATCGCCATTCCACCAATAGCTAGGGCAGGATGTTGAGCAGCTAAAGCACAAAATGCACTCCCACAGCCCATCCACTTTTTCGCGCTCCGCTTCACTTTGCAGGAACTCTTTACCCGCTACAGGCTTGGTTTCTGACTGCAACCACGGCTTAATGGACTTGTATTGTGCGTAGGGCACCGACAAATCAGGCACCAAATCCTTGATAACAGGCAAGTGCGGCAGTGGGAATATTTTTACCTCGCCCTTTACATCTTCAATCGGTTTCAGACACGCCAGCGTATTCGTGCCATCAATATTCATGGAGCACGATCCGCAAATTCCCTCACGGCACGAACGGCGGAAGGTAACGGTGGTATCGATCTCGTTTTTGATTTTGATGAGGGCATCCAATACCATGGGGCCACAGGTTGACAGGTCAACCTCATAGCTATCCAGACGCGGGTTCTCGCCTGTGTCAGGGTTATAGCGATAGATGCTAAACTTCTTGGTTTTTGTTGCACCATCAGCGGCAGGGTAATGCTTGCCTTTGCCGATTTTTGAGTTTTTGGGGAGGGTGAATTCAGCCATGATATTATACCTTAGAATTACTGTAACGTCTGTACTGCATCAGGAGCTTTTCTTCCTTCTAAAATCCCCTGAATACTTAAGTCTTCATCAATTTCTGGCCAGTGGATGCCGCGTTTTCCCGCGCAAAATTCCCAATGTTCGCGTTGTTTTGGTTCTGCACGCGCAAGACGAGGATACCACCAAAGCGGCACACTTAGGCGTCTACCGTCTTCAAATAATACTGTCATCTCTTGGTTATTAAAAACCAATGTATTGACGTTGTTAATACTTTCCACTGAAGAAATCATACCAAACCTTTGTAAATTCTTCCCTATGCTCAGCAATTTTGGCAACAATTTTATTTAGCTCTTTAGACGTGAACCCCTCATTGAAAGCAATTTGCAAATTATGCAACCAGACTTTCGTTGCTTTTTCGGCTTTATCAACATGGATATCAGGCGGCTCATTGCCTTCTGCAGCAAAGAAATAAAAACGATATCCATTCCACCATAATAAAGTCGGCATGCAACCACTCTACCCCAAATTCCTTAATAAACCCTTGGCTTCGGCGGAATAACAGGGGTTTCTTCAGAAAGTGTGTAGTTGTGGACAGGACGATAATCAATTTTTACGGTATTTTTCTCATCAATCCACGCCAGCGTATGTTTCATCCAGTTGACATCATCTCTGTCAGGATAATCTTCTTGAGCATGTGCACCGCGACTTTCTTTGCGCTCATTAGCAGAGTGCAAGCTCGTCACTGCCTGCCCCATCAAGTTATCCAGCTCAAGAGCTTCGATAAGATCTGTATTCCAAATGAGAGAGCGATCAGAGATACCAATATCCTGTATCCCTGAAGCAATCGTGGTTATTTTATCCACCCCTTCTTTCAAAATCTCTGTGGTACGGAACACCGCGCAATTACTTTGCATTACTTTTTGCATTTGTAGGCGCAAGTCGCCCACTTTCGTGCCACCTTTTGCATGACGAACCGCATCAAAACGCGTAAGAGCTTTATCAGAATAGCTTGCAGGCACAGGCTTGTGCGGCGAGTTTGGCTTAATGGTTTCGGCTGCACGAATAGCAGCACCACGCCCAAACACCACAATATCTAGCAACGAGTTACAGCCCAAGCGGTTTGCACCGTGAACAGACACACACGCTGCCTCGCCAATCGCCATCAAGCCTTGGCAAATCGCATCAGGGTCTTGTCTGGTCGGGCGAATAACTTCCCCATGATAGTTGGTAGGGATACCGCCCATGTTATAGTGTACAGTGGGTTGCACGGGGATTGGTTCTTTGGTCACATCCACGCCTGCGAAAATTTTCGCCGTTTCGGAAATTCCAGGGAGTCGTTGGTGCAATACTTCTGCGCCGAGGTGTTCCAAATGCAAGAAGATGTGGTCATTTTCCGCGCCAACGCCGCGCCCTTCGCGCACTTCCATGGTCATCGAACGACTAACGACATCGCGTGAGGCTAGGTCTTTTGCGTTGGGGGCATAGCGTTCCATGAAGCGTTCGCCTTTGGAGTTGGTGAGATACCCCCCCTCACCCCGCGCCCCTTCTGTTACCAAGCACCCAGCACCATAAATACCCGTGGGGTGGAATTGCACAAACTCTAAATCTTGGAGTGGCAAGCCTGCTCTGAGTGCCATAGCACCGCCGTCGCCTGTGCAGGTATGCGCTGAGGTACACGAGAAATACACGCGCCCGAAACCGCCTGTTGCCAAGACAGTTTGATGTCCATAGAAGCGGTGCAGCGAGCCATCTTCCATGCACAGTGCCAACATACCACGGCACACACCTTCTCCGTCAAAAATCAAATCCAACGCGAAATATTCCACGAAAAATTCGGCGTTATATTTCAGGCACTGCTGATACAGCGTGTGCAAAATCGCGTGCCCTGTTCTATCCGCCGCCGCACAGGCACGACGCGCCATTTTTTCGCCTTGATTGACGGTGTGTCCGCCGAACGGACGCTGGTAAATCTTCCCTTCTTCCGTGCGGGAAAACGGCACGCCCATGTTTTCTAATTCAATAATAGAGGGAATCGCCTCGCGGCACATGTATTCAATCGCATCTTGGTCACCCAACCAATCTGCCCCCTTCACGGTGTCATACATATGGTTCTGCCACGAATCTTCATCAATGTTGCCTAACGCTGCCGCAACGCCGCCTTGTGCCGCCACCGTGTGTGAGCGGGTGGGAAAAACTTTGGTCACACACGCAGTTCTCAAACCCTTCGCTGTCATACCAAGCGTTGCACGAAGCCCTGCGCCGCCTGCGCCAACAACAACAACGTCATAGTAGTGGTCAGTTATTTTATATGCAGCACTCATAAAATGTTTCTATCCTAACGCAATTTTCCCAATGGCCAACGCTGCCGCTGCCATCAGCACCACCGTTCCTAATTTCACGACCACTAATGCGGTGATTTTGCAGCATGGCTTGTGAATGTAATCTTCCACCACAACCTGCACGCCTAATGCCCCATGATAGAGCATTGCTTCCACCAACAAAAACAACAAAATGGCATTAACGGGCTGCGCCACAAACTGCCTTGCTGCATTGGCATCTGCCATAATGGCAGTAAGTAACGCGTAGACAAACCAAATGCTTAAAGGAATCAGTGCAATGGCGCTGAGACGTTGCACCACCCAATGGTGGGTACCGTCTTTAGCCGAACCCAACCCACGAGATGCTTTAAGGGGAGAACGAAAGGTTTTTTTTGACGAAACAGTCATAGCTTAACGACGCTTTCTAGTATGTAACCGTTACAGAATATGTGCCAACAGAATACGTCACATCTGCAATAGTTGGCTGTGCTGTCTGCTCTTGAGACAACACAGAGGCTTTTGTGTAATACATTAAGTTACAGCCAATCCCCGCTGTAAGAAAAATAGCTGTTGAAATAACAACCCATCCCGAGCGGCGCACATTTTTCATCTCAAACCCACGCCCCATATCCCAAAATAGGTGACGAATTCCGTTAGACAAGTGATAAAAAAAGCAAAATGCCCACGCTAACAAAAATGCTTTGCCCAACAAACTGTGAGCACTCTCTACAAAAATACCATATGTTTCTGGAGCAAACGCCAGACTAAACAGCCATGCAACAATAATAACACTGCCAAGCGATAGGAACAATCCTGTAAGACGATGCAAAATAGACAACAAGGAAGTTATCTGCGGCTTATATACCTGCAAATGAGGCGACAAGGGACGAGGATGTGTGGTCACAAAACACTCTACTGTTAATAAATTTGAGTTTCAAATAGAGCGGCTTTACAAAGCTGTCAATGGATTGTGACAAAAATATACGCAAAAAACACAGTGACTTTGCGGAAATCTCACAAAGAAGCTGCGCAAGCCAACACAATGCTATTGCGATACAGTATTGGAAATACTTACATCAGATAGGCGGATGTTCTACTGCACCCATGCAATTTATCCAACAGATGATCTATTGTATCTGCACCAACAGCGGGAAACTGCGTCAAGAACCGCTCAATCACGCGCCGAGAAAATGTTTCAAGGTTTGCCATGTCAATTTCTTGAGAAGCCTCTCTGTACACTTGTACGCCGATAAGCATGGGGGCATGTAACGTAGAAGAGATATTTGCCTTTACAAATAAGGCACGCATTGATTTTTCATCGTTATCAAAATACGTTTTTTGTACGCTACTCACAGGAACGCCCGCCCGTTCCGCCAAAGCAAAATTAAAAAAGCGCATATCGCCCATACAAATAGCCCGCATAATGATCGTATCCGTAAGGCGTTTGCTATCCTTCAAGTGATGGATGAGTTTTTGCAAATTTGCGATGGGAGTGTTGGGGTGCGCAATAAACAATGTTACTTTTTCTTGCGCGTATTGCGTGACTTTTTTGGCAATCGTCGGAGAAATTTTATAGCGGGAGAGAAGTTGATCCCGCAGTCCCATGGAAACTTCTGTTACCAATCGTTCTGCAAGCGCAATCGGCAGGTTAGAACGCAAACACAAATTACGCTTTATATCAATATCATCTCTAAATTTTTCATAAATCTGGTGATACCCTTTTGGGGAAATCACCGCGCCTTGATTCGCAGTCAGGGTGGTGATAACATCACGCACTCCCTCTTCAATAAGTTTATCACTCACCCGCTCAGAAACGGTACGGCGGCTGGCAATTGCTTTTTGGCGTTGAGGACAATGCGATGCAATGATTTCAAGCAAATCATCATCACTAAACCCTTCAAAGCTTTGTAAGAACGGCAGGACAATATTGGTAACATCAATATTATTCGTTAGTTCAGTGATAAGACTCTGGGGAATGTCTTTGCAATCGCGCAGCTGTTCAATGAGCGTTTCTTTGACAATATTTGCCACATCATTGGCGGCAATTTTTATAATCTCTTCTGCAAGCTCTCGCTCTATTTCTGTCAAAGAGTTATTGTGCGTATAATGCGAGGTAACCTTTTGAATAATAGCCATTCGCCCCTGCTCAGAGGGGTTATCCCGAAGACCATCAACATCCTGAATAGTAATCAAGGGTAATTTTCCTATCATAAAATAGCATATCGCTTATAACTACAGGTATAGTACGCCACAAAAAGTTAACAAGGTCTTAATACCATGCGTAATACTCTGAAAAACCCCTTTTTTTCTCCTCAATATGGGGTGTCGCTTCCCTTTTTTATCATAGTCATCCTCGCAATAAGCGCGTTTTTTCTAGCGTATCCCGCAACCGATTTACGCATCACAAACTACTTTTATGACTTTGCAACAAACAGCTTTCCCCTACGGGAACACCCCTTCATAAAAGGCATCAACAAAGGTACGGAATACGTTGCCGCGCTGATAGTTTTAGTCCCGCTATACCTCGCCACTCATAACTATTTTGCACACAAAGGGATTGCAGGTATTACACCTCGCGTAGCAGTTTATATTATTTTGTGTGTCGCCATCGGGCCGGGGTTATTGGTCAACGAAGTGTTCAAGAATAATTGGGGCAGAGCACGCCCTGTGCAAATTGAAGAGTTCGGCGGAACAAAAAAATACTCTCCCCCGCTTACCCCCAGCAATCAGTGCCCGAAGAACTGCTCGTTCACATCGGGCGATGCCTCTGTTGGATTTGTGTTGGTTGCGCTCGCCTTTCTAGCACGAAAACGGCGCGGACTTTGGATTGCACTTGCCATGAGTACGGGGCTACTCATTGGGTTAGTAAGAATTGTCCAAGGAGCGCATTTTTTTAGTGATGTATTGTATTCAGGAATTTTGGTGTATGGTAGTGCGCGTGCCTTACATTATTTAATTATTGTGCGTGGCTCAAAGCAAGTTCTTCCCCCGCAACAAAGTGAGTAATTCTTCCGCATTATTCCATGCCACGGCAACAGGCAGCGGTGTTACTTTTTCTTTGAAGTCTCCTGTAAGACGCACATAATCCTTGGTTGTAGTCACCAATTTACATTCTTGTAATTTCGCAATGCGCGTTAACTTTATGATGTCTGCATCCGTAAAGGCATGATGGTCAGGGAATGGCATTTCCATAATAACATTACACCCCTCTGCCTTGAGGCTGTTGAAGAATTTTTCTGGTCTGCCAATACCTGCAAACGCAACAATCGGTTGTTTCTGCAAAAATTTATCTAGCGGTGCTAAAGCTAAAGTTGCACGGATAATCGGCACAGAAGAACGCAAGCGAATCAACATCTCCACGTTATACGCATCATTACCCAGTAGAATGACTAAATCCGCTTTTTTAAGACCATTATCCACTGTCTCTCGCATCGGGCCTGCAGGAATAACCTTGGAATTACCAAACCCATATTCGCCATCAATAACAATAATATTGAAAGATTTTTCAATATGCGGGTTTTGTAGACCGTCATCCATGATGACAATATCCGCTCCTTTTGCAGCGGCTTCTGCCCCTGCGGCGCGGTCTTTAGCAATCCATGTCGGGCATTTGTCGCTAAGCAGGAGTGCTTCATCACCTACGTCTACCGCTGTGTGCTTGGTGACATCAACACGGGTGGGTTCGGTAATTTTGCCTTTGTAACCCTTACACAAAAAATGGACGGTTTTCTTTTGTGCTAAGAATATCTCTGCCAAGGCAAGACTCACGGGGGTTTTGCCCGTACCCCCCGCAACTAAGTTCCCCACACAAATAAGCGGCTTCCCCACATTTTTTGGGTTGGCATTACTTGCACGAATTTTCGTGCCCAGCTTAAACAGCGAACTTAACGGCGACATGGCTGTTGCTTTCCAGTTGTTGGTTTTCCAGAAATCGGGAGCTTTCATTGTTTTTCTTTAACGATTTAAAATATACCCGTCCAGCACCTTCAACACGCGCGTGGTTGCGCCTTGTTGCGCTGTGGCGATTTGGTAGGCAGCAGTACTAAGGCGTTCTCTCAAAGCAGCATCTTCGAGTATTTGAGAGAGTGTAGGGGCAAGATCAGCAGGATTGTTGAGTTCTATAGCGGCATTGGCTTGCAACAACTCTTCCACAATCGGCGCAAAATTAAACGTATGTTGCCCGAAAATAATCGCTGAATGCAATAAGGCAGGCTCTAGCATGTTTTGTCCGCCATGGGGAATGAGAGACCCGCCCATAAACACAATCCCCGCAAGGCGATAGAATAGCCCCAATTCCCCCATGGTGTCCGCAATATAAAAAGCGGTATCTTTGTTAAGAGCATCCCGCTTGCTTCTTAGGGCAACAGTGTATTGCTCAGGAATAAGGGCAGCAATTTCTGCACCTCGATGCGGATGACGCGGCACAATAATCGTCAACAAATCAGGGAATTTTTCGACAAGCATTTGATGTGCAGCGATACAATGCTGTTCTTCATGCGGATGCGTGCTAGACGCAAGCCACACAGGGCGTTGCCCAATATTTTGCTGAAGCTCTAGAAGTTTTTCAGCAACATATGGCAGCGGCGACGCATCATATTTCAAGTTGCCCGTATAAGAAACAGGAACACTGGTAAGGCTGGCAAAACGTGTCCTATACGTCTCACTCTGCGTGAGAATCTCCGTGAAATTTGCCAATATTTTTGACGCTGTACGCGAGTATTTCTGCCATGTTGCGAATGATTTTGCAGAAAGCCGCCCGTTCACTAACAACAGCGGAATTTTTAACCCCGCCGTTTGCTGGAGGATGTTTGGCCAAAGCTCTGATTCCAACCACAAACACGCATTAGGCTGCCAGTGCGCTAAAAATCTTCGCACCCACGGCGGGTTATCCAACGGAATAAACTGATGAAACGCCCGTTCGGGCAAGCGTTCCGCCATGAGTTTAGCAGAGGTCACCGTGCCCGTTGTCACCAACACCTGCCAATCAGGATGCGTTGCCAGAAATTCCTTAATCAGCGGCTGAATAGACAACGATTCTCCCACACTCGCCCCATGACACCACAGCAATTTTCCCGAAGGACGCTTAACGCTAGCAATGCCATAGCGTTCTTGCAGCCGTGTCACATCCTCTTTGCCACGCTTAACCCGCTTTTGCAGATAATATTTGAGCAGCGGTGTAGTAAGGGGGATGATATTTCTGTAAAGGCGTAACAGCATATAGTATCATCCTGCACGCGGGCTTGCCCGCCCCGTCATGCTATCCGCTAAATCACTCGCGGCATCCAGCCCCAGCCGCATCCGCTCTGATAATTCTTCCGCTGTTTCCCCGTCTTGTGGCCAGATGGGTTCACCCCACACCACAACGCCTCTGCCAAACGGCCATGACAACAAGAATTTATCCCATGTATCCATTTGATGACGGCGCGACGTGCCCACCGCAATCGGCACAATCGGTACTTTTGCGGTCATGGCGAGTGTTGCGCCGCCGGTGGTAACAACCTTAAAAGCAGGGCCTCTGGGGCCATCGGGTGTCATACCCACACAATGCCCATCTTTCAGCAAGCGCAATAAGCCGCGAAACGCGCTTAAGCCCTTATGATTGGTTGAACCAACGTGCTGATCAATACCAAAAACGCGTGTGACACGCCCAATGAGTTGCCCATCAAAATGCCGTGAGTTCAACATGAAAAAACGCGGACGACGCGGATGCTTTATGTTAATCCATGCCTGTGGCATTAACATCAATCGTCCGTGCCAAAAGCACCCTAAGAACGGCTGATTTGCATCAATAAGACTACACACGCCATCCTCGCCAACATACTGCCATTTCGTTGTTTTGCGTACCAACCAAATGTTCGCCACCAACACCCATACCGCTAGCGTTGTCACCGCCCGACTCCGCAAAAATTTCTTACGCCAACGCTTCCAGTATTTTTTCATGTTTTTTAAAAGAGCAAGAAAGTACAAGGGAATCAAGCATAAAGAAAGGCGCAACTATGGATACGTATTATTACACAAAATTCTCCTCCCCGATTGGCACAATTACGGCAGTTGCAGATAGCACCGCGATTGTTTACATCTCAATTGGAGACAAAACCCTCACCGACCCGCGCTTCCATGCTTTCAACGCGAAAGCAACCACAAACCCGCTTCTCATTACTTTGCAGGAATGCCTGTTTGACGATTCCTCTTCGCTGCCCCTAAAACCCAAAGGGACTCCCTTTCAACACAGTGTTTGGCAAGCACTCCGCGCCATCCCCAAGAGCAAAACAATGTGTTATGCAGATATAGCGGAGAAAATCGGCAATCCTAGAGCTGTCCGTGCCGTGGGGAGTGCGTGCGGCGCAAACCCCATTGCCCTGCTTATTCCGTGCCATCGTATTGTTCACAAAAATGGCAAATTGTCTGGTTATAGTTGGGGGGTAGAAGTGCAAAAGCAGTTATTGACGATGGAAGCCGCAATGCCACAATAAAGTAGTTGTCTTTCCTCTATTTACCCTGTAAAAGGCTGTTCTCTTTAATATAATCTCTCACACAAGCACAAGACATATTGCCTAAGTCTACTATGACTTGCTGCAAAATGTCTGATTTTCCTGCGCTTCAGTGCTCATTGACGAAAAAGTCAACTCCGCTCTGATGCTAGAAAAACAGCCATTTTCGCTTGCGTCCTAGCGACTTTTGCAAAATGTTTTTAGTATTCTGGTGTTTTTCTTTTGAAAAATTCACGTTTGTGGCGGAAAAACTAGAAAAGGTTACCATTTTAATGTCTACAGTTCCTCATTTCTCTATGCGTCAGCTCATCAATGCTGGCGTGCACTTTGGTCACACCACCCGTCGCTGGAATCCGAAAATGAAGCCATTTTTGTTCGGCGTTCGCAACGGCGTGCATATCATTGATTTAGAACAAACTGTTCCCCTCCTCCATCAATCTCTACTCGCCGTGAAAAACGTTGCGGCAAAGGGCGGTCGCGTTTTATTCGTAGGCACAAAACGCCAAGCACAGGAAAAAGTAGCTGAAGCCGCTAAAAAATGCGGTCAATATTATGTCAACCACCGCTGGTTGGGCGGGATGCTCACCAACTGGAAAACCATTTCCAACTCTATTCAATCGTTGAACGCGCTTGAGCAACATTTAACAGAGCATCAAGCCGTATTGACAAAAAAAGAATCCCTCACCCTTACCCGCGAGCGCGATAAATTAGAACTCGCACTCGGCGGCATCAAAGGCATGGGCGGCGTTCCTGATATTATTATCGTGCTCGATACCAACAAAGAAGATATCGCCATTCAAGAAGCACAACGCCTGAACATTCCTGTTGTCGGCATTTTGGATAGCAACAGCAACCCGCAAGGCATCACCTTCCCCGTCCCGGGAAATGACGATGCAACCCGCGCACTGGAACTCTATTGCGATTTGTTTGCTGCCGCTGTTTTAGAAGGCATGCAGTTAGAAATGCACAAAAAAGGTGTTGATTTGGGTGCGTCTACCGAAGCTCCCATTGAACCTGCTGCGCTTGCAGCAGAAGAGCCAGCGGCACCCGTTGAGACCACTGAAAGCACCGCAGCGTAAGAGGAGAAATTTAGTATGACAACAATTACAGCCGCACACGTCAAAGACCTCCGCGAACGCACGGGCGCAGGGATGATGGATTGCAAAAAAGCGCTACAAGAAAATGGTGGTGATTTTGAAGCGTCTATTGACTGGTTACGCAAGAAAGGCTTGTCACAAGCAGCGAAAAAATCTGGGCGTACCGCCGCAGAAGGCTTAGTTGCCGCACTCGTAACAGGCACACTCGGCACTGTATTAGAGTTAAACTCTGAAACAGATTTCGTGGCGCGTAACGACAATTTCCAACAGTTTGTCGCAACCATCACCAAGCTGGCGCAAGATAACAAAGCAACCACCCTTGATGCACTCAAAGCCGTTGCGTACCCCAACACAGGGCGCACGGTTGACGAAGAACTCACCCATATGATTGCCACGATTGGCGAGAACATGTCGCTGCGTCGCTTGCAGCATATCAGCGTCAATCAAGGCGTTGTTACCGCCTACATCCACAACAGTATCGCCGATGGCTTGGGTAAAATTGCCGTGCTGGTCGCTTTGGAATCAACCGCCCCTCAAGCAAAGCTGCAAGAGTTAGGCAAAAAAATCGCGATGCACGTTGCAGCCGCTGCGCCTATTTCCTTGAATACAGCCGAAGTCCCTGCTGATGTGTTGGAACGCGAAAAAGCGATCTTTGCAGATCAAGCCAAAGCCAGTGGCAAGCCTGATAACATCATTGAGAAAATGGTTGAAGGACGCGTACGCAAATTCTATGAAGAATCTGTGTTGCTCGAGCAAACCTTCGTGATGGACGGCGAGACCAAAATTTCTGCCGTTGTTGAGAATGCCGCAAAAGAATTCGGCGCACCGATTACCCTCACAGGTTTTGCACGGTATGCCCTCGGTGAAGGCATCGAGAAGGAAGAAAAAAACTTTGCGGACGAAGTTGCGCAGCAACTGGCAAGCTAGATTCTTCTACTATAGTAACGGAACAGCCGCTTATCAGCATGGTAAGCGGCTTTTTTGTGGGAATTTTTTTTGCAAGAACGAGGGCTGGTGTTTATAACACGCCTGCCAAGTCAAAAGGGGGGAGAATGGCTCCCCCCGCTTGGCATTAAGGAGAAAATAGGATGCAGAGAACATTCTATTGGATCTTTTCTATCGCTATACGGATAAAAATCCGTAAACGCGTTAAGAAATAATCCTCGGGGTAGCTTTGTGTTCGCGCACAGGGCTACCCTGTTTCTCTCAATCACTCTACAAAACATTCTTGCAAAAGTCAAGAACCACTTGCCTTCCCCCGTAAAACCCCCGATTATAGCGGCATGACTCCTTCTGCCCCTCTTCTTGAAAACACCGTGACGGACAGTGCCCTACCACGCCAGTCCTTCGTGAACCGCGTGTTCTCGTCGGTTGCGTCGCGGTATGACGTGATGAATGACGTGATGAGTGGCGGCATGCATCGCTTGTGGAAACTCGCGTTGTTAGAGAAAATCAACCCACACCCCCACGAAAAATTCCTCGATGTGGCAGGCGGTACGGGCGATATTGCGTTTCGCATTGCGGGGAGATTAGCAAAGCATCCTATCTCATACCAACCCAAGAAAATTTCTGCTATTTCGGCGAGCGAATTGAGGCGGAACGGAGTTGGCTCTTCGCCAATGACTGATGCCGAAAATGTGGCGCAGCCAAATAGCAGGAATTTAATGGGTTTGGTATCTGAACAGGTTACAGTGTGCGACATTAATGCAGAAATGCTGGAAGTCGGCAAAAAACGGGCACTAGACAAAGGCTACACCACGCAACTGGAATGGCTGTGCGCGAATGCAGAAAGCCTGCCGCTCCCTGATGCAACATTTGATTGCTATAGCATCGCGTTTGGCTTGCGGAACGTGACAGACCGCCTTGCAGCGTTAAAAGAAGCGCATCGAGTGCTGAAAGTAGGCGGTCGGTTTTTCTGTCTGGAATTCTCGCCCTATCTAACCGTGCAGCAACTGCAAAAAGTATATGATGCCTATTCGTTCAAGGCGATTCCCTTTTTTGGGGCAAAAATTGCGGGCGATGCAGAGGCGTATCGCTATTTATCTGAAAGCATTCGCACCTTCCCTGCCCCGCCCCAACTCGTCACCTCGATGGAGCAAGCAGGCTTTCAGCACTGCCGCTATGAGACGCTCAGTTTGGGTGTGGTTGCCATCCACACGGGGATAAAGGTATGCTAAGCACCTTGTTTGTGTTTGATATAGAGACGATTCCCGATACCGACGCTGCGCCCAACCTCACGGGCTTTACGGATCCTGATATTACCGCCCGCCGCGACGAGCTGACCCGCTATCACCTTGATATTACTGATGGCAAGAATGCTTTTTTGCGCCAGCCGTTCCACAAAATTGTGGCGATTAGCTTTCTGGAAGCAGAAATTCATCGTGAAAATAATGAAGAGTTCTATATCTTGCGCGATATTCGCTCAGGCGGCACCATTGATGCCAGCGAGAAAGACCTCGTAACGGGCTTTTTCAAATACCTTGAAAAACACAAGCCCCGTCTGGTGAGTTTCAACGGGCGCACGTTTGACTTACCCGTTTTGAAATACCGCGCGATGGTGCATGGCGTGCAAGCGAAATGGCTGTTTCAGGCAGGCGATAAATGGAACAGCTATAACAGCCGCTATAGCCTTGATTGGCATTGTGATTTGATTGATGCGCTGTCTGATTTTGGTGCCTCCGCCAAGGTGAAACTGAATGAGGTGTGCTCGGTGTTCGGTTTTCCGGGAAAAGTGGGGGTCGATGGCTCACAGGTGAGCGGCATGTATGACAACGGCGAGCTTGCCGCCATTCGCCACTATTGCGAAACGGATGTGATTAACACCTACTTGGTGTACCTCAGGCAGATGCAGCATCGCGGCACGCTCAGCACCGAGAATTATAACAACGCCATTGAAGAAACCCTTTCGTTCCTGAAAAACCACGCAGAAGAACGCCCCTATTTTGCTGAATTCCTTGAGGCGTGGGCGGGAGCGTGTGGCGAGAAGTTTTACCTTTAATGCCTAAAGCTATGCACACCCTCGACGTTCGCGATAAAAAATGCCCGCTCACTTTCGTGCACGCCAAAGTATTGGTGGAAAGCATGGAAAGCGGGGAAGAGGCAACGATTTACTACAGTGAACTAGAGAGCAAACGTCTGCCTGAAAGCATCACGGCTTTGGAGGTTGAGATGCTTACCGTTGAACGCAACCCAACAGAGGCAGGGTTTTTATTGCGTTTACGGAAATTGTAACGCTTGAATTCCTGACCAGAAATAGTATATTAGAATACTCAGGTATTATCTTCTCTGCCTACCACCGCCTTACGTTGCTTCCTATAGCGATTCTGCTTTTGATTGATACGAGGAATGCAAGGCGAGGTGTATTACAATACATGAGCCGAAGCATGACAACGTATCAATCGAAATGAGAATTGCTAGATGTATATCCAAACCGAAACCACCCCTAACCCCGAAACACTCAAATTTCTTGCTGGCGTCACTGTCCTTAAAAGCGGCAGCGTGTCCTTCACCAGCCTAGAGAGCGCAGCAAGTTCTCCGCTTGCCAAGCGCATTTTCGGGGTGGAAGACGTGGCGGGTGTGTTTCTCGCGCAAGATTTTATCACCGTAACCAAAGCCCCTGAAGCGCATTGGGAGTATCTGAAGCCGCTGGTACTCAGCGCCATGATGGAGCATTTCTTATCAGGGATGCCCACCGTTGACGGCGAGGAAACCGATAATGCCTCTAGCGTGAATGACGATGATGATGAAATCGTCAAGCAAATCAAAGAATTGCTGGATACCCGCGTGCGCCCTGCTGTTGCCAACGATGGCGGGGATATTATTTTCGATCGCTTTGAAGACGGTATTTTGTATTTGCAAATGCATGGCGCGTGCTCGGGTTGCCCCAGCTCTACTGCCACGCTTAAATCAGGCATTGAGAATATGATGCGGCATTATGTGCCTGAGGTGGAAGAAGTGCGGGCGGCTTAACTAACCCCTTTCGAATGACTGCTTTACCTGCTGCATCAACGTCATCACAGGGCTTATCCCCTCAGCCTGTTTAGGCTTTTCCGTTATTGTCCGCGAATAGACTTCTCCGTCCTTTTTAAGATACAGCGTTATGCTGTCCTTATTCCGCACCAAGGCGGTAGCATCTGCAGGTTGAACGCTATCAATATCAATGCTGTGATGTTTCTGAAATTCCTTTAGCGCACGATACGCAAAGGCAGCATCATTGCGCAAACCTGCTTTTGCAAGGGTTGTTTGCATCGCTTGTGTAAGCGTTCCCCCTCTCCCCACAGCCCAAAACGTCGATTGTGCAACTTTAGGAAGTATCTCTTCCCCTGCAGAGTTAAAGATTTTTTGCTGTTTTCTAAAGGTAACTTCCAAACCCTCTTTTTGTTGCTTTATAGTGATTTCCTCACCAAACTGAACTAGATCGGGTGTACCAAAAGCGCGAACAACGCCCTGCATCTGCTTACTATCGGATTTAATTGAAAGACGTTGCGCCAGCGTCTCGCTAAAGGAACTACCCTGCTTAATAGCAATCTTGTTTTCTGAGGTGTGGGGAACACTCTTAACCGCACCGTCTTTCGCTACGGCAAATGATTTTTGCTCCCCCCTGAATTTCACACGCACGGAACTGCCTTGTTGCTCCAGCGTAATTTTCTCCCCCGCTTGCACCAAATCAGGCGTGCCAAAGGCAGCGCTCACCGCTGCTACCATTTTTGGTTCTAAATGTTTGCCTAGGGTGGCGTTAAACGAGCTTCCCGCCGCAATAGAAACCGTTTTAGAAGGCGCTTGTTTCACAGTAGGCACTGGCGTTGGCTGTTGCTTTGCAACGCGTTGCATTGGTACAGGGATAGGCGATGTGTCAACAAAGGCATTCCGCTGCAATGGCATTGACCCTGTCATATTGAAAGTCATCATCAAAGATGCCGCGGCAACCCCCACTTTTTGCCAGAATTTTGGCTTCTCGATGTTTTTAGCAACGTATTGCGCTCCTTTATACACCCCGAACACACCATAAGCACCCGCATACAGGGGCAGTAAAGTGTTTTGCATAAAGCCGAGTGTATCATGCGCCCCAACTGCTGCAAAAACAGACAAGACTGCCGCCGCTTGATGCTTGATTTTGTCTTGAATGGCAGACGGTATCCTTGAACTTTCCAAGCAATTATGGGCGACGTTTACGGTTGTACCTGTTAGCACAACATCTAAAATTGAATCCGTGATTTGTTTCGTTACAACAGCATCCCAAACCCCGCGCATTCCCTCCGCTGCGGCACTAAACACATTGGCAGCCGTTAAGCCTGCTTCACTACTAATGTGCCCTGCAAGGGCTGTTAATTTCACTTGTTGCTGTTGCGGGGATAATTTTTGCTTGCTCCAACTCAAGCTAAAATAAAGCCCTAGTAGATACGCCCCCACGAACAAACTTGCCTGCTCTGCTGCCTCAGGAATATTAACCGTCTGTTTTATAGGCGGCTTGCCTTGCAGTTGTGTAATTGGCGTAGGTTCTGGTTGAGGGTGCAGCATCTCTGCCACGCGCTGTCCAATGCCCCACGTTCCGCTTACAGCAATAACACAGGCAGCAACGCGGTTGAAAAGCTTAGACTTCAACACACTTTTTTCAGGGTAAAGAACTGTTTTTGCCATCTCTTGTGCGCCCCATGTAAAAGGGGTTTTATATCGATCGGCAAGGAGTGCCATCACATTAAATGCCTGAACGTCCTTAGCGTTTTTCAGCGCGTTGGGATCAAGTAGCTGACTATTGAAAGTGCTAAGATTTACTACGGGCGGTTTTGCCACTGTGCGAATCTCTTCATCTCCCGCAGCTAAAGCATTAACGATGCATTCCGCAATTTTACGAGGGTTCTCGTGCATTGCGGCATGAGCAGATTGGTCTTGGTCGCCATGATCATGACATGCCGTATTCGCCTGCTGAAGTAATAGCGAAAGTGTCGGAACTTGGGTTTTAACCGCCGTGGGGTTTTCTTTAAAGAGTGTTGCTAGTTTAGCCGTTAAGGCTTGTTGCTCTTCTATATTATTCGGAGCATCCAAGCCCAACACCCAATCAGGAGAACCCATTTTTAAGGCACGTTCCCACCCCACCGTGCGCACAAATTCTTCCCGAATTGGCTTGAAGACAAGAATTTTATTGAACCATTCTCGCCCTTCATGCGCCCAATGATCAAGTGCTTTAAGGGCGGGATGAATATCATTATCAGACAGGACTTACGCAGCTGAGTGATTCACATCACAAGTCTGAGTGGATTATTCAACGCTGAATATACATAGTCATAGAGTAATTTTTCTTTTAGTTGATAGACGGTAGTTTTGAGGGCATATGCGGCGCGTTTAAGGATAACCCAAGC
>CANGXP010000021.1 GCA_947457935.1 Alphaproteobacteria bacterium
AGAGGCTGTAGAGACCGAGGGCACAAGGCAAATTAAGGGGTAAACGAATACAGATAGGTGTACTGCTAGCAATGCCAGTGCACCCTTCTGTGCCGTCTTCTTTGCGCTTCAGCTACGAAGCACACTTGATACGTCTATCAGGTGTAGATGTAGCACGATTTTTGTAAAAAAGTCAAGGTGGGGCGGGTGATTTTGCTTGACATGTGGTTTTTGGGTTACAGAATGGATTGCCAGTTCCCGTTATAAAAACGGAGTTACGGTTATAATCGAAGCAAAAAAACATTTCAAATTACCCTATTTAAGGATATACTGAGTGGGACAACATGACTGTGGCAACACACGTGTGTTGTTGAGGCTTAGAAACCTCTCAATAGACGGCTGCGAAACATCCAGCCGAAACCAATGGTGTGCCTTTCGGTCTAATGACTGGAGGGCAGCCTTATGTCCAAGCGTAAGCCAAAAGGGCTGCGCCGTTCTATTGCGGTTTCTAACCTCCAGTCACCAGCCCCAGAAAACACAATGGAAGCTGGTGATTTACCGCACACAACAGGAGGTCACCCATGAGCATTATTAAATTCCCCACCCGCCTACGCACCAAACCAACAAAACTGCGCTATGATAAAAAAATAGGGCAGCCATTATATCCTTATGTACCCAACGAGTATGATCAGATAGACCTTGTGGGCTTTCGCCTTGAAAATGGCGAGTATCTGCCCACCAAAGTTTTTGTGCGCGGTAACTTTGGTGTGGGCGAACAACAGCTTGAAAGAATGCTGCTGCAACGCTTTGCGTTGGGCGTGCTTGTGGGGGGTGTTATTTCCATCGCGATGATAACGGTGGCGATGGTGAGGATGGGGGTGAGGGGATAGGCGTGTTACAACAAGGTCGCAAGAGGAGAAGCCTACAAAAATTTCCTACAATCCCCTTTATTTCCTACCAGAATAGTATATAATAAGAATAACAGTGTTTCTCTTTGGAGTTTGTATGAAAAAGCAGTCTCTTCTCGCCGTGTTTTTAGGTCTTCTTATTACTTGTTCTCCCGCAGTGTCATCTGCTCAAGCGTTTTTTTATGATGAGGGGTATGCCCCGCAACAATCCTGCTATAAATTTTCGCAAACCGTGCGTATTGGGGGTGTGATTCATCGGCAGTATGGCACGCGGTGCGAGCCAGTGCGCGGGTATGCGCCAGCGTTTTACGGTGGGCATGGGCAGCAGTTTTATCAACCCCAACCACGGTTTGTGCAGCATCACAACTATGGGTATCGGGATAATAGGTTGAGTGGTCATGCGTTCCCGCCGATTATCAACGTGCAACTAGGCGGACGACCGCACCATAATAGGGGCTATCGGAATGAATATTGCCCTACACGCCGTGGGTATGGCGGTGGGTATGGACAGGGGTATTACCGCTAGACGCGCAATTTTTATCGCATCGCCTCTTTTAATTTTAGTGTTGTTCTCCTATATGTAGGGCAACCGATAAACAAGGAGTTCATTATGCTAACCGTTGGCGACCAATTTCCGCAATTTAACCTCACTGCTGTGCAAGGCACAGACCCCGCAAAAGCGTTCAAAAAGCTGTCTAATGCTGATTTAAAAGGCAAGTGGGCAGTAGTGTTCTTTTGGCCAAAAGATTTCACCTTTGTATGCCCCACAGAGATTGCCGCGTTTAATCAGTTGGCGGGTGAATTCGCAGACCGCGATGCTGTCTTACTCGGCGGTAGCACCGATTCTGATTTCGTACACGCTGCTTGGCAACAACACCATGCTGACCTCAACAACATGAAATTCGCGTGGTTGTCTGACATTAAGCACGAGTTGTGCAGTGCGTTGGGCATCATTGAGAAAAACGCAGGCGTTGCCTTGCGTGCAACATTCATCGTTGACCCTGAAGGCGTGATTCGTTTCGCAGCGGTGAATGATTTGAGCGTTGGCCGTAACCCGCAAGAAGTATTGCGCGTGCTTGATGCGTTGCAAACAGACGAGCTTTGCCCGTGCAACTGGCAAAAAGGCGATGCGCCGTTGAAAGCAGCTTAGTTTTTTAGGCGATAGTAGGGAGGCGAGAGGCAGGTGTAAGAACCTTCTCTCGCTTTTCCGTTTTTTATATACCGCTCGCACCTGAAGATTTTCAAAATAATCTTGCGAGCGGTAAAGCCCGAGTGGCGTTTGAGCAAAGCATCGCAACTTCTTCAGTTGCGATGAGCATAATGTTAAATTAAAGAGTTATTTCCATGAAAACAGCCCTCATTTTCCCTGGACAAGGCAGTCAAGCAATCGGCATGGGCAAAGACCTTGCCGAGAATTTCCTAGAAGCACGCGAGGTGTTTCAAGAAGTGGATGAGGTGTTGCAACACAATCTCTCCAAGCTGATGTGGCAGGGGGAGGAGGCGGATTTGACCAACACCGCCAACGCGCAACCCGCGATTATGGCGGTGGGGATGGCGGTTATCCGTGTGCTGGAAAAGCAGGGCGGGTTTGCTGTTGCTAAGGCAGCGCAATTTGTGGCGGGGCATTCGTTGGGCGAATATACGGCACTGGCGGCGGCAAAAAGCTTGACGTTGGCGGATACAGCACGGTTGCTGCGGATTCGGGGGAGCGCGATGCAAGCCGCTGCTCCCAACGGGGTGGGCGCAATGGCGGCGATTCTGGGATTGTCTTTGGAAGATTTAGAGATTGTTTTGCGTGAGGCATCCGCAACGGGTGTGTGTGTGCTGGCGAATGATAATGCCGAGGGGCAGGTGGTGATTAGTGGCGCGAAAGCCGCCGTGGAGCACGCGATTGAGCTGGCAAAAGGGAAGGGGGCAAAACGCTCTATTTTATTGAACGTGAGCGCGCCGTTTCATAGTCCGTTTATGCAACCTGCTGCTGACACCATGGCGCGGGCGTTAGAAGAAGTTACGTTGCAGAGTCCTGTGGTGCCGTTGGTGGCGAATGTGACTGCCTCCACTGTGACCGAGGGGGCGGAGATTAAATCCCTGTTGGTGGAGCAGGTGGCAGGGCGCGTACGCTGGCGCGAAAGTATCGGCTTTTTGAAAACACAAGAGGTGACGCACTACATAGAATTAGGGCACGGCAAGGTGTTGAGCGGGCTTGTGAAGCGCATTGATAAAGAGGCGGGGGTGAGCAATATTCAGACACCGCAAGATATAGAGGCGTTTTTGACGGGTGGGCAGAAGATTGCCAGTTAATTTTAGGGAATACAAAGGACATATCTATGAAAATAGACGATCTTGAAAAGAGATTAATAGAAGAAAACTGCCCACGAGTCTATTCTCTCAAAGGTGGTTTGCCGAATGAAGAATATTGTATAGGTTTCAATAATGGCTCGTGGGAAGTTTATTACAGTGAAAGAGGTATTAAATCAGGTCTTAAAATTTTTGATAATGAGGAAGATGCCTGCGAATACTTTTACAATAATATATTTGCATATAGACCACCCCAGAAACCCGATATCTAAAGAGATATAGGAGTTCCTATTCTAGGACTTACGCGAAACGATTGCTCTGCGTGTCATCCCCTCGACTCGCCGCGCAGGCGCTTGCGTAGCGGGAAGAGGGGATCCACAAGTCTTTGAAAAGAGTGGATTCCCGTTTTCACGGGAATGACGCACTCGGTACGTTTTTGACGTTTTGCGTAAGTCCTATATTCATTGAAAATGAACGCTTGAGTTAATTTTACTTGATTATTGCCTTGGTATTTGGCAGTAGAAACACCTGCCTTGTTTTTGCAGCGTGCCGCAGTAGCTCAGTTGGTAGAGCAGTTGATTTGTAATCACATGTTCCATTCTGGAATTGTTATTACTTATTAAACGCTTAGCGGCTATTTTGGCACTTGGTTTTCATCGTGGGTAACACGGTGGGTAACAGAAGTGAAAATTAGGGTTTTTGCCTGAAACCCTTGTTTAGTATGGTGTTTGGCGTTGTGCCGCAGTAGCTCAGTTGGTAGAGCAGTTGATTTGTAATCATCAGGTCGAGGGTTCGAATCCTTTCTGCGGCACCATTTTCTCAAGTAAATCAATGGCTTGACGGATTTTTAAAAAAGCCCTTTTCATGGGGCTTTTTTTAGCTGTGGGTAATATTTGGATGTGTGCATGTCTTGAAAGCCTTGATTCCTGCCTGTTTCAGGGTTTTCTGTGGGTAACATGCACCAACATTCACACTGACTCACATTACAGTGCCCCTAGGATGACCGTGGAACATGTGCGGGATGAGTTGATGAGGAAATCCGTTTGGGTTTACAAGGTCTGCTCTATGAGCATTTAAAGAGCTAGGATTGAGCAGAATTATCCCCAAAACGATACTTACGTATTTCTATCTTTTCATCGGCACGCTCTTTCTCAAATTTTATATCTTCTCTCAAGTCTGTAATATATGAAGATGCAAAAAATTGAATTTTAGGGCTTTCATCCTTGAGCCATGGCTCAATTTGCGAGATTTTGGTTTTATAGGCCTCCACAAAGCCATACTCCCCGCTTACAACCCCTGTGCTAGATAGAATGATTCTTATCTCTCCGAGATCTTCACTATCTGTTGGCAGCGCATTAATGAGTGCGGCGCACACACTCTGAATCCGCACATCGCCTTCATAGTTTCTAAGTACAGCCATGACAAAGAGATAGTCGTGCTCATCCCCCTGCTGGACCAAGTTAAGCAAAGCAGTTTCTAGGGTATTGGGGAAGACAGGATACAAGATTTTTACCAGCCTACCGCCTTCAAGGCTAAACATGCCGTAATTACCATCGTACCATTCTCTAATAGCTTTGGTAACATCGTCTGCCGCATCCTGAAAAACAGCAGGCAGCTCGTGGAGGTCATAAGGAATAGCCTCATAAGCTGAATGTTTTGGTTGCTGTTTAGCATATTTTAAACGTGCGCTGAATAATCCAATCACTTTTAATGGAAACCGCTTGGCAATACCCTTTAAGATGTACTCAGCATGTGTATCAAAGCGCGGCAAACAGATTAAGTTTTCCAACAGAGTATTGATGGTGTCCTCTGTCATTATCTCAGAGATTTTTTGTGTTTCTCTGCGGAACCAAAACTCATGCACCCATTCTGTAAAATTTTGTTCGGCAAGCTTTTGGAGAATACTTGCAAACAGGGTGTTGATGAGGGCATCTCCACCGCTATCAAATTTAGCAGCAATGACAGAAACAGCTTGTGAGAGAACAACTATGTCCCCTTGCATCATGGCGGCTTGAACAAGACTCTCAAAAAACGCACTATCAAATTCTTGAGCATATTCACATACTCTAGCAAGTGCACGCAGGTGTTTCTTCTCTTCAAGCCATGTATTGCGTAATGCTATGGTTGCCTGCTTTTCAGCAGATTGCAACAGTCCCAACAGGAGCGGAATGATAAATCCTTTCAGTTCATTATCGTGCCTATTCAGCAGGTTAAGCGCAAAAAACGGATGTGTTTCTGCTGTTTTCTGTATAAAATTACCGAAATAGGGGAAAGTTGCCATATCCTTTGAGTCAATCTTTACCCATTCTAAAATCCGCCCTTGCCATTGTGGGTATGTTTCTGGAGAGACATCCTGTAATAATTCTTCTAGCCGCGCATCCCGTCTCTTTTTCTCAAGCTGAATTTCATTGTCGACCGTTTCTTCTTCGTCTGCATCATCACACCATGTGTTGAAAACACCATGAAAGCCAATAAGAACCTTGAACACTTGGTATTCTTCATTTTTATCCAACTGTTTTTTAACACGGCAGGCAGCTACCTTTGTTTGATTATCGTTGGCCCAGCGATACTCCCAATAGGCATTATGCTCAATTTCTTGCACAACTAATAAGTCGCGTTCGGTTTGTGCAAGCTGCTCAAGAAAAGCTAAAACGTGCCTACCATTTTCCTGCACTAATGCGAGCAGTTCATTAGAATATCCGCCCATACTTGGTTGACGTGAGGCAGATTGCAATGCGCTGAGAATGCTGCCTTTTTGTGAAAAGGTTGTGGCGTACATATACAGCTTTTCAAGCAATTCTATTGCCGCTTTTCTGACCTTTTTTAATTCTGTGGTTACAGGAAGAGGAGTAGAACGAAAGGTAACCGTTTTATAATCAGACACTGTACCCTGCACACTAGGGGAAAGCATCGTTTTACACAGCGTTACAAGAGAAGGGAGAAAACGTTGCTGCTCTTCTGAATTGAATTTCTGTATACTCTCTAAAACCTGCTGTTGTGTTTCCAAACCGTACTTTTTACAATATTCTATATCATATGAGGCAACCTTGCTGAGATAGGTATGTACCTTGTTCGCAACTGTTTCTGTGACGTTATCTTGATATTCTAAGAAAGTGTGCAGAACCTTTTCTAGGTTAAAATAGCGGATGTGATTCAAAACATCCAAGCAAGCCACAATCAGTTTCTCTTTGCTGTAAAACGCTTGCTTCTCTTCCACAGAAAAATAATCAGTGTCTGGAAGTTCAAGCGTCAGTGTTTCAAGGCGTTTTAAGGTTGCCGTAATGATTGGAAATGCTTGTTCAGCAACGCGATAGGCAAAGACATCAAGTAGGCTGATATTTTGTTCTATTGTTTCATAATTAGTGGATGTGGAGAGGGTAGAAGCAATTTTTGTAGCCTCTTTTTCTAAAGCAGTTAAAGCACGAGCGTCATCTTGTTGTGCTAATGTTTCTAAAAGTCTTTTTTTAATTTCAAGATCCATTATTTATTCTCCAGCAGTGCTATAATTTCATCTAATCTAAGATTGAATGCATCTTTGCACATACGTTTAGCTTCTTCACTTGCTGTATTCACAAGCAGAGTATTCCCTGCCTTTTTTAGTATCTTTCCTGTTAAGAGAGTCTCTAAATTATGCTTTATTCCAGTGTTTTTCTCTGGAATAAAGGAGGCAATTGTTTTTTCTTGAATTGGTGCAAAAGCTTCAACTTGAGCCATAATATCTATTAATAGCTCTTGGTCAGGCTGTTGGAGTTTTGTTAATCCTTCAAACAAAGCATGACCATTTGTGCGAGTGTTTTGTAATTCACCCTCGGCAGAATTTATTACTAGCCCTATTTGTCTTAATTCTTCTGGAGAGTCATGCAGTACAAAAAGGGAAGTTAATGATGTGTCTAGAATTTTGTATTTTTCAAAAAACCACAAAAATGCTTTGAATAGGTATTCCAAAGCCTCTTTTGCTACTTGATGAGAGCAGTTCAATTCGTGAACAAGCCGTCCATTCGTATTCATCTTACTGACGTACTCATGTGCACTATCTAAGGCCGTTTTCACCTCCGTTATATTGAATACGTTATGGAAATTCCCCTTGGGCTTCTTGGGTGGCGATAAGTTTTCAATTTCAATCACTTTATTTACTAAGTCTTGAACGATTGCCCGTACTTTTCCCACACACGAAGGATTATCAATGTAGAGGTAGTTAAGGGCTAACACGCATGCATCAGCCCAATCTTGATTATAAGCTCTCACAAATTCAAAGTTGTTTGAATTACTCATAGGGTAAACATTCACCCTTCCTTAACCACCGCTGTTGCATTGGTTGCAAAAAACAGCAAGAGCGTGAAACATGCTGGTAAGCACACAGAAAAGATTGGCAACAACCTGCCAGTTTTTAGACCTCCTAGAGCTGAATTTACCAAACGAAGCACCGCGAACCTACAACCCTAAGAATTATTTTTAGCGAGAGTACACACCTCCTGCTTTTATATCAACATTTTATAGGTTGGTAGGGATTAGCTGAACACCCAACCATCATCGCTACAAAAATAAGTCCACCCATCTTGTTTGGGTGTGTCAAAAGTGCTTAGGAGGCATTGGATGAACACACCGTAACTCTTTGTTAACCATGTCTATCTAAACTTAGTTATCACCAACTAAGGAAGAGAACACTGCAAGCAGATGTTCCGAGAGAGCACGACATGTTCAACACAATAAAAGATTTTTTGGGTTTAGCGATTCACTTTGCTGACACCGCTAAACAAAAAATGGAAGCTGAAAAATTTCCCCGAGCAGATGAAATAGAAGCTATCGTCAAGGGATTGAAAGAACTCCTTGATAAGGCAGTAAGCCACCAGCAACAGGTTCAGGCAGAGCGGGAACGTAACGCTCATACGGCTAGTGCAGCAACGGCAGAAGCCCTAGAGGATGTTAACCTTGCAAATAGAAATGACGTTATAGCCGCGATGCGATCTGCGTAATCGTATCGCTTAATACCTTTTGTTGTCTTTCTTCTATCGGGACAATTTCTTGCAAATAGTCTGACTGAATGATCTCAGCAATCCTCTTGATGTGGCGTGTATCTTTTTCCCGAGTTGGCAAATTTAATGGTAATTCACCGTATAAAATGCTTTCATATACCCATTCAGATAGAAAAACCCACGTGTCATTGATAATATTTTTCTTAAACGAATCATTCGCTGTTAAAGCAGCAGCTTCATTTGATGTGCGCATGTATTGTTCATAGGCATCAAAAATAGCACCTTTTGCCATCTCTATGTTTGACTGCAAGTAATCATAAATGCTTTTGCGTTGGGATATTTCGGACTGCAAATCGGTAAGTATTTTATGAAAATCAATAAGGTGCTCTCGCTGTTTAGGGGCAACACCTACCCTGACAATAATTTCTTGCAATTGGTCTGTTAACTGTTTTGCAGGCTGCAAAAGATTTTCCAGCGATAAATTAACATTTTGTGTAACGCCAACATTTTGCTGTTGTTGAACAGTATTGATAGAAAGAAGTTGTTGATTCAGGGTGTGGTTACGTTCTTCTTGTTTCTTACACTTGATTTCCGACCAGATAAAAACGAGGTAAGCCCCAACCGTTGCGCAAAATGTTAACAGTTTTTCGTTGCGATGTTCAGGTGTATCATAAAAAATTTGAATTCCTAGCCATGTTAAACCAACTGCTGCTACGACACTGACAATACCAAAAATGATGCTGCGCCATGACCAAGAGGGTTTTTTCATCACGCCGCATCCTTGTTGTGGAGAGTGTTATCTGCCCCTGCGCAAAGGTGGTGCAACAGCGCGTCCATCAAAGCGGTGTTCAGGGTTTGGGTGGTGGTTAATTGGGTTTCCAGTTTGTCGCACAGTGTCATCAGCTCATCGACTTTAGCGACAATGCGGTGCTGTTCGGCGAGGGGTGGAATCATAATGTCAAGAGAAGCAATTTGACGACTATTAATATTATTAACGCCGCTAGTTGAGCGTGCATACGACTCTATGCGTGCGCGCAATGCTGAAGTAGTCAATTGCTTTACAAGAAAATCTGCATTTAAGATTTTTTGTGGCACCCTAATTCTGATCAAGTAGCCTGCATACAAGGCATGAATATCCTGTCTTTTAATTACGGCAGGTTGTCCAACCAATTCCAAGCTACCATTAGATCGAATAATGAGAATGTCATTTTCTATCAGGGCAAGATTTTTAATCTCGCTTACCTCAAAACTTGCATACTTAAGATCACGTTGATCAATGCATCCATTCTTAATGTTAGGAATTCGATATACAGGAATATCTCCCGAGTCATACTCGCATTTTTTAGATGTTCCGTAGTTTAGCAGAGTAATTACATCTGTGAATTTCACGCAAACCCAATTTGAAGGCAGCTTATGTGTGGTTAAATCTGTATCTACCGCATAATAATCAGCGCTAATCTTTTTCAGGCTGGATATAGCTTTAATTTCATCAATTGGAGGTTTCTCATTAAAATTTTGCAGCGCTAACTTTCCTTGAAACGCTAAATCAAGAATATGTGCGCGGAGGGTTTTGAGGGTGCTGCGGTCGTCAAACCATTGAGGGAATTGACGGGTTAGGATGGTGAGGGCTGTGCCGCCATCGGCAGGAGTTGCGGGGCTGGTGAGGTGATGCAGGGTAGCGGCAACAGCCTGCTGTTTCAGGGTGCGCTGCTTGTTTTGCGCCGCCTCTAACGCGTCACACACCGCCATCAATTCATCCACTTTGGTGACAATTCGCTTTTGTTCGGCAAGAGGTGGAATTGGGATTGTTTGTTGTTTTAATATCTTAAAATGTCGCCCATACCCTCTATCATCAAGATTAAGTGAACAAAGATAAGTATAAAAAAATCTAGGGTCGATAACTATCGGAACAATTATTTTTGTTCCGTCTGCTCCCGGACAAAAATCGAAATCAATATATTTTATGGCTTTTGTATGATCACCAAAAACAACAATGGCGTGAGGAATTTTTATTACTGCGGCGGCTACATTTGTGTAGCCCGCTATATGCGATTGTCCTTGATCTACAATTGGATAATCGCCTTCTTTCAGAAAATCAGAACTTTTTATTTTGTGAAGTGGAGTTAATGTATACCAGACAGACTCAATAGCTTTGTAAGCCCAATTACTTACCGCATAGAAATTTTCTTTATGGGGCAATACATGTTCTAAATATTCAGATTTTTTGCATTTTCCTTCCCTTACCAACCGCTTTTTCTCTACCTCAATCCTCTTCAACAACACCGCCGCTGGCTCATCCCCCGCATCCTGCGCCACCAACTTCCCCCGCACCGCCAATTGCAGCACCAACTGGCGCAGTTTCTTTATCCCGCCGTCACTGTTGGCAAGGTGTCCAAACTGTTGCAGGAACATATCAACATGCATCAGGCGACCTCGCTGTGGCGCGTTAATGCCTCGCGTAAAATGTCTTTCAACTGGTTCTGGGCGTGCTCTAGGGTGCGGGTGGCGACTTCAAACTCGGCGAGTAATTCAGCGGGGCTACGGTGGGCAGCGTCCACCGTGCGCGGGTTTTTCACATCCAGATTATAGTTATTTGCCTTGACGGTGTTGATGCTGACTTTCCACGCCACATCGCTCTCAACACGGTTATGCCACCATGCTTTTTCGGCCGCAAATTCTTCGATACGAATAGGCTTGGTTTTGCTGTAGCTTTTATACCCCGCTGGGTATTGGTGTTCATAATACCAGATGTCTTTGGTGGGCGTACCCTTTTCAAAAAACAGCAGGTTGGTTTTAATGCCTGTGTAGGGGTTGAACACACCGTTGGGCAGGCGCACGATGGTGTGCAGGTTGCATTCTTCCAGCAATTTTTCCTTTAATCGGGTTTTAATCCCCTCACCAAACAACGTGCCATCGGGCAATACCACCGCCGCCCGTCCGTTTTTCTTCAGCATCTCAACAATCAGAAACAGGAATAAATCCGCCGTTTCCCGCGTGCGGTAGCTGGTGGGGAAGTTGTTTTCGATGCCGTCTTCCTCCGTGCCGCCAAAGGGCGGATTGGTGAGGATAACATCCACTTTGCTGCGCCATTTGTGGTCTTTGATGGGCGTGGACAGCATATTGTCGTGGGCAATGGCGGTGGGGATCTCAATACCGTGCAGCAGCATGTTGGTGACACACAGCAAATGCGGTAGGGCTTTTTTCTCAACGCCATGAATAGTTTGTTGCAGGGTGGCAAAATCCTGCGGGGTATGGATTTGGTGGCGCAGGTGTTCAATGCTGCAGCTAAGGAAGCCGCCCGTTCCACACGCGGGGTCAAGAATCATCTCGCCCAACTGCGGGTTTAGCATATCCACCATAAATTGCGTGACAGCACGGGGAGTGTAAAACTCCCCAGCATTCCCCGCGCTTTGCAGGTCTTTCAGGATTTGCTCATAAATATCGCCAAAGGTGTGGCGGTCGGCAGAGCGGTTGAAGTTAATCTCGTTGATTTTATTCACCACCTGCCGCATCAGGTGCCCTGATTTCATGTAGTTATAGGCATCTTCGAACACGCTGCGCACCACAAAGGCGCGGGTGCCTTGCTTGCCTTCTGCGCGGAGTTCTTTCAGGCTGGGGAACAGTTTTGTATTGATAAAATCGCTTAATTCATCGCCCGTGATACCCTCCGCATCCGCCGCCCAACTGCGCCAGCGGAATTGTTCGGGAAGTGGCGAGCGGTAGTTGTCTTCGGTGAGTTCTAGCTGCGCTTCGTTATCGTCAAAGATTTTGAGGAACAGCATCCAGACAAGCTGGCCAATGCGCTGGGCATCGCCGTCCACGCCCACGTCCTTGCGCATGATGTCTTGGATGGATTTGATGGTGGCGGTGATGTTGGTCATTAATCAAGCCCTATAGTTAGTTCGAATGCATTGTCAGGATATGCGCTTTGAATAAATTGTTTAAGATCATTTCCAAGCCAAATATATTTAGCCCTTATTTTCTCATTTTCTGACTTCAATCCTTCCGAAATTATTTTTTTTAAGATTTGAATTCCATTAAAATTATTGAAAAAATTTGAAAAATGGTACATTGTACCTAGTAGATTTAGAGCTTTCTCACCATCTCTTTCAGTAACTAAAAAATCATTTGGAGAAATTAGTGCTTCATCATACGCGAACACATTGCCAGATAAGCTAGATGGTCGGTCTATCTCGTTGTCATTAATATTTACCAAAACTATCGAAAATATACATCTTTCTTGTTCCGCTTTGTAAGCGGAGATAAATGCATCACCTACAATCACAGATTCTTGTTCGTTATGACAGAATATACCGTGAGTTACATACCCTCGAAATATAAGCCCATGGTTAAATAATTCATGCGCTAAACGTGCAATAGATGTAAATATTGATACATAACCATCTGCGCTGTGATCTTTGGTAGAAATTACGATAGTGTCGGAAATTATACTGCACGCTATACCGTGTGCTTTATTACTAAATTTCAATTCTATTTCTTTAAGAGAAGATGTGATATTTTCAATCTCGTTCAGATTTTCTTGATTTGTTAACAATTTAATTTTTTCACTAAAACCAAGTATATCCAGGACGGCAATGATGCCTTTGCATTGCTTAAAATCACTAGTCATACATTACTCACCTTCAAAAATAGTTCTTCTTCTAGCTCTTTCAAAGCCGCTTCATACTTATCCTTGCCGCCAAAGAAATCGTTGATGATTTCAACCGCCGTGCCCATCTCGCTGATGGGTTTGAGGTGCAGCACCTTGCCGCTTTCAATACTGCCAATGTCATCGGTGGTGTATTTATCCAGCAAAGCATCCAGCACCGCGCGGGCTTTGTCGCCGTATTTGTTGAAATAGTTGCGCTTGCGGACGTTATCGGCACGTTCCTTGCGGGTCAGGGGCGGCTGGCCGTAAACAATATGGCAAATCAGGTCAAAGGTGCTGTATTCTTTACCGTGTTTAACTTCTTCGCGTAGGGCATCCAATAATAAGCCTTGTTCCTCTAATTCCGCAAGAATCACCTGTTTCTTGTCGGCTTCTGTCCATGTAATGAGGAACTCATCAAGCGAGCGGTATTTGCGCTGCACCGCTTTTTTGGTGTAGTCGCGCAGGCTTTCAGTGACCAGTTTGCCGTCTTTATCGTAATATTGCACCCGTTCGGACACTACCGAGACTTCCACGTTATTGATAACGTATTTCACCCGCTTCTGCTGGGGTTCGGCGGTGGGATCAAAGGAAATGTCGGGTTTCAGTTCGGTGTATTCGCTGGCGTCTGGTTCATCAGGCGGCACGATGGGATCATTTGCGGTTGGTTCATAAATCTGTACGGGATCACCGTCAAAATCAGGGTCGGCAAACAGTTCCGTCGCTTTTTTGAAATCCATGATGGTGAAATACAGTTTGCCATGCTCCTCATCAATGCGGGTGCCGCGCCCAATAATCTGTTTAAATTCGGTCATGGACTGAATACTTTGATCCAGCACAATCAGCTTGCAGGTTTTGGCATCTACCCCCGTGGTCAGCAATTTTGAGGTGGTGGCGATAACGGGATAAGGGGCTTGGGGGTCAATGAAATTGTCCAGCTCGGCCTTGCCGTCCTTATCATCACCCGTGATTTTCATAACATAGCGGTGGTTTCGCAGCACCAGATCGCTGTTCACGTTGGCAAGGGCGTGGCGCATACGGTCGGCGTGGTCAATGTCTTCACAAAAGACGATAGTCTTATCAAAACGGTTGGTAGCTTTCAGGTATTCGGTGATTTTTTGCGCCACCAGCCAGTCCCGCCCCTCAATCACCAGCGTGCGGTTAAAATCTTTCTGGTTATAAATGCGGTCTTCAATAAGGTTGCCGTATTTATCGGCTTGCCCTTTTTCAGGGCGAAAACCCATCAGATCGCGGTCAAGATCCATGCGCACCACTTTATAGGGAGCAAGGAAGCCATCCTCAATCCCCTGTTTCAAGGAGTAGGTGTACACCGCCTCGCCGAAATAATGGGTGGTGGAAATGCTGGTGGTTTCTTTGGGGGTGGCGGTGAGACCGATTTGCGTGGCGTTGCTGAAATAGTCCAAAATCTCACGCCAAGCAGAATCCTCCGCCGCGCTGCTACGGTGGCATTCATCCACCACGATCAAATCAAAGAAATCACGGGAGAATTGTTTGTAGATGTTTTGCTCTTCTTCGTTGCCCGTCACCGCCTGATACAGGGAAAGGTAAATCTCATACGACTTATCAATTTGCCGTTTGGCAATTTTGGTCATCGCCTTGCCGAAAGGCTTAAAGTCGTTTTGCCTAGTTTGATCAACAAGGATATTGCGATCCGCTAGAAACAAGATTCGCTTTTTAGTTTTTGATTTCCACAGTCGCCAGATAATTTGAAACGCGGTGTAGGTTTTCCCCGTACCTGTTGCCATCACCAGTAACAGACGGTTCTGCCCTTTGGCGATGGCTTCTAACGTGCGGTTAATGGCGTTAAGTTGATAGTAGCGCGGGGTTTTGTCGCTGCCGTCAGAATAATAATCCTGTTCGATCACCACTTGTGCGGCAGGGGATTCCAATCCTTTATAAGTTTTATACCGTTTCCAAAGCTCAGTTGGGCTGGGCAGACAATCCAGTGGCAAATCCTGCTCTAATGCGGCACTTAGCCCCGTTTTATCATGAAAACGAAACCCTGTGCCGTTGGAGGTAAACACAAACGGAATATCGAGGATTTCCGCATAGGTTAAGGCTTGCTGCATCCCATCGCCCAAGTGGTGGCTGTCGTCCTTAGCTTCGATAATCGCAAGCGGGATGTTGGGTTTATAATACAGAATGTAATCGGCTTTTTTACTTGTGCCGCGTGCTGCCATTTTACCGCGCACAATGACGCGCCCTTTGGTGAAGTAAACTTCTTCCCGCACCTGTGTATACACATCCCATCCCGCTTTTTGAATGGCGGGGAGGATAAACTTGGTTTTGATGTCGGCTTCGGTGAAATTCCCCATGAAGGCGTATTCTTTTCTAACTGTTCAGAGAGTTGTATAGATTTTCCTTGAACGGAAAAGAAAGTACTGCAAGTTGAAAAAAGTCACAAGATTTTTAAGAAGATAGGCCTCGGGGCATTCTTTAAGGTCACAACATGCGTGATAGTGCCTAAGAATCTATCTGACCATCACCACAACCATCATCGCCATTGATATAATGCCGCCAACAAACACGCCCAACGCAAAGCGTTTCATCAGCATTCTTTCAAGCTGTTTTTCGCCCACGCCAAAGTTACCGCGCACAAAAACTTTCGTTGGCAGATATTTGCCATTCTCAAGGCGAAAGCCCACGAGGTCTATTTGGTCATACTCGTTTGGCGCATAAGGGTATAGCGGCTGCCCTGTTTTTTCGTCGTAGCGTAGTTTTTCGGGCTTGGTGCGTTGGCGCGTGGGGATTTTAACGATGTTCATGGTCTGACCTCCTATGTTGCGGTTAAAGCCACCAGCGTTTAACGGCTGGTGACTGGAGGTTCAAAACCGCATTACAACGGCGCAGCTCTTTTAAGCTGACGCTCTGGACATAAAGCTGCCCTCCAGTCCTAAGACCGAGAAGGCAGCATCATTGGTTTCGGCTGGATGCTATGCAGCCGTGTAATGAGAGGTTTTGAAGCCTCAGGGTGTTTATGCTATAAACAGCCCATAACCACATACTATACGGATTTTTATGGAAAGTAAAATGCAAGAAATGAGCATCGAGGAGAGCATCGAACGTTTTTCTATTGACGCGGATACTTTTCAACTGAATGGGAGCAATTTTAACAAAACCACATTCTTGTGGCGAATAGATGACAGCATTCTCCGCCAACATCCCTCATTTCAGATCCGCAGCGAATTTCTTGATGGCCTGTTGAAGATATATGAAATAGCTTTCGAACACAGAGAACAGCTTAAGTTAACGCTTCTACTGGCGTTTACGTACTTCAATGCACCGAATGCCGTACCACAGGACAAATTATCTGAATTTCGCAAATGTATCGAGAAAGCAAATAAAATAATTACAAGCAGCCAACAAAGCCGCACACGCTTTAATGAACAAGCCAAACGATTAACTGGTTTACGTGAATATTTGCTATTCTCCGCAGATATTGCAGCGCACATGGATATACTCGTAAAAATTTCTGACTACTGTTTGGCGCTACGCGAGCCTGGGCATGCACGAGCTAAAAAACACGTTGAAAACTGCGCTCTGAGGTTAAAAGAATTCTGGGAAAAAACTCACGGGCAAGAAGTAACAGTTACTATTGATGAAGGGCAACCCACTTCAGCTTTTGGCTTATTTGTCTGTGACGTGTTGTGTGAAGCTGATTCGATTTTTAAAATTCTTAATCAAAAAGCTGATTACCCAAGCTTGCTGTATCCCCATCTCAACTCGCGTACTCTTTATAAAATTGATAAGATACCAGCAGTGTGTACAGCCGCGACAACTGCGCTGAAGAAAACAAGGAAGCATAAAAAAAAGTCAAAATGGGTCGTAAAAATACGCTTTTAAAAGACCTTTAGTTCGAGTGCTTTTAAGTGCCGCCTGTGTGATGAAGAGTAATCATCAACACCCAAGGAGGCTCTATGCAGCACAAAATACTACGATATCCAGAAATCAAGCAACTGGTCGGCATCAGCCGTATTCAGGTCCGAAGACTTGAGCGCGCGGGAAAATTTCCCCAACGACTCCAGCTTTCAGCAAACTGCGTCGGTTGGCATGCCGCCGAGATCCAACAGTGGGTCGAAGCTTTGCCTCGCAAAGACGCCACCAAAACTCAAACCGACAATCAAAATTAATTGGAGAATAGAAAAATGTCAGATATTTCAACCAAAAAGTTCAACTTGAACGCACTTCGTGCCACTTCAAAAAACCCATCAGATATAATCGTGGAGACGGTTTTGACGACTGTTGCCGTCCGCAAACCAAAAAAGGGGGACTTCTTTCGAGTGCACCCCGATGAAGACAAAATATTTGATCTTTATCTCCTGCACTACGGCGATAACAGTGATGCCTATGTTGTTACAAGCGACATGGTGCCGCACATGGTAGACAGCGTAAAGCTGCACCGCCTACTGCTTTGCATAACGCGCCACGGCACACCGTTTTTATGGAGTCTGCGCCTACCAAACGATGAACGCCAAGATTCGTGGGCGGAATCTGCATTAGCAATTGCTGAAATGGCCAAAACACATTGGGTACGCATCGCCTCAGACAGGGCTGGCAACGCATACATTGCGCACAGGGCACTGGGTGAATTGGGTGAACCCGAGTGGCCTGTCACGCCATTCGAGGAACTAATCGAGTTGGGCTTCAAAAACCGTATCATAGATTCAACCGACCATATTTTGTACCAACAATTGCAAGGCTTGAGGTAATCGCCATGACATCTCCAATTTTTAATGAAATTTGGTGCGGCGATTTTGAATTCGCCACCCGCGAAGACGGCACTCCCGAGGTAAAATGCGCGGTGTTTACGGAATTCTTCAGCAACCGCACGCTTCGCTATGATGCCCACGCGTTGCAAAACATGAATGCAGCCCCGATACCAGTAGAAAAGGAAGACGTGTGCTTCGTTTCCTATTATTCTCTTGCGGAGCTGTCGTGTTTTTCGGCGCTGGGTTGGGCATACCCGCTACATAACTTGGATCTTTTCACCGAGTTTCGCGTGTTGACCAATGGCGGTATTGGTAACGGTAACTCGTTGCTTAATTGCCTTGCCTATTTCGGCATCAAAGGCGGGGATGCAGCACATAAAGAAAGCATGCGTGCGCTCGCTATGCGGCAGGGGTTGGAATACACCCCTGCTGAATGGCAAGACCTGCTGGAGTATTGCGAAACCGATGTGGTGGCATTGATAAAACTGCTCCCCGTTATGCTACCGAAAATCCAGCTCGAACAGGCGTTGTTGCGGGGTGAATATATGAAGGCTGCCGCGACGATAGAGCGGAACGGCATCCCAATTGATTATGATCTTTACCGCGCTTTTCTGAATAATCGTGAAACTATCTTAACGGCGCTGACCGAGCACGTTGACAGAGACTACGGGGTGTACGAGGGCGCAACCTTCAAGACCGATCGGTTCCAGCAGTATCTGGCGCAAAATGGAATCCCTTGGCCACGTTCCGCGACAACGGGACGTCTTGAGTTAAACGATGAGGTGTTTAAAGATCAAGCGGCACGTCACCCCGTTTTAGAACCCTTGCGGCAATTGCGAAAAACACGCGCACAGATGAGAAAAATCAAGTTGCACATCAACCCAAACGATCATCGGGCGCGGTGTGGCTTATCTCCGTTTCGATCCGTTACGGGGCGTAATCAACCCAGCACGAACGAATTTGTCTTCGGATTGCCCGCGTGGCTACGCAGCTTGATTAAACCGCGTGAAGGATACGGCGTTGCCTATATCGATTGGGCGCAGCAGGAGATAGGCATTGCGGCTGCGTTGGCAAACGATGAAGCCCTGAAACACGCGTACGATTCAGGCGATCCCTATCTTGAATTTGCTAAACAGTGCGGGCTTGCGCCAGCGGATGCAACAAAAGCGACGCATAAGAAAGAACGGGACTGTGCCAAATTGTGCGTTTTAGCCGTGCAATACGGCATGGGCGCCGAATCGCTGGCAGAAAGGCTTAACGAACCCGTCCCCGTCGGCAAGGATTTGTTGGATAAGCACCGCCGCACCTATCGGATTTATTACAAGTGGCAGGAAGAACTCGGCAATAGAGCGCAACTTACGGGATCAACCAGCACCGTCTACGGCTGGACGATGCTGGTAACTGGGGCGACAAAATCCCGAACCATCCTGAACTTTCCGATGCAAGCGAATGGTGCTGAAATGATGCGGCTGGCGTGCCTATATGGGCTTGAACGCGGCATTAAAATCTGCGCCACCGTTCACGATGCGCTGCTTATCGAGGCGCCGCTGGATGTGTTTGATGAGCACGTTGAGTGCATGCGCGAGGCGATGAGCGATGCAAGCGCGACGTTGCTTGATGGTTTTAGGCTACGTACCAGCGTTGATGCGTTCCGTTACCCCGAGCGGTTTATGGACGAACGCGGTGAACAGATGTTTGGCAAAGTGATGGAGTTGTTAAACGCTCTTCCAGCCAAACCTGTTCATGGGTGATACATCAATGTTCATGCATAATACAGGTGGGTAATATATTATATATATGACTAATAGTATATTGGATAGAATACAGGGTGGTGGGATTAATCAGCCCGCCACTCTAACCAGTGCGTTCAATGGGAAGAAACGTGGGGAAAAGCTTACGAAGCCTTTCCTCAGCGGTCCTATTCCCATGGATTGGCTGCACACAGCGGGGCGTATAAACGGGCGTGCATTACATGTGGCCGTCACCCTGTGGTTCCTCGCAGGTGTAACCAAAAGCAAAACGGTTAAACTTTCCCAGAAACATTTAGAGGGGTTTGATATTGACAGACAAACAAAACGACGGGCGTTACTGGCGTTGGAAGCTGCGGGGCTTATCTCGATAGAGAACGGTGTGGGAAAGTCACCCATCATCACGATTCTAGATGTTCAAAGTGACCCGTAGATGACCCAGAAGCACTGTTGAACAAACTTTATAAGAAAACCTACATTAAAAGAAAACAGTGCATCCAGCGGCCTCTAAAAGGTTCAACTCATAAGCCTTATTTTTCGACGCTACCTTCGGTTCCCGCATACGTCAACAACAATGGCTGTGCGGGGCAGTGCTCCGTGAAGATCTCTTGCAAGCGGTCTTCCCACTTAGACAGCGCAACACGCATTTCGGGAAGATAGCGATAGCGGTTATAAATCGCCGTCACGCCGCTGATACTGCCCGGGCTGTGGTTGAGCAATTGGCTGATGACGTGCACGGATGTGCCATTTTGCGCGGCGCAACTGGCAACAGTGCGGCGGAAGTCATGCAAGCACCAATCATCTTCCAGTCCTGCTTTTTCTAGCAGCCGCTTTTTCATCTTGGTAAAGCCAGAGATGGGTCTATCGCCCTTGGTGGTAAACACGAACGTGCCAAATTGTGGCTGTTTTTGTAGTAGGGCAATGACGGTATCGGTGAGGGGCACGGTGTGCTGGCGTTTTGCTTTGGTGTTCTCACGCGGCAACGTCCATAGCTTGTTTTCAAAGTCGAGATGCTTCCATTCCATGCTGGCCACTTCAGCGCGGCGTTGCCCAACCAGCATCAGCACTTTTATGTAGTTATGAAACGGCCAACCGACTTTATCAGCCGCTTGCCATATTGCGGCAATTTCCGCAGGCTCAAGTACACGGTCACGGCTGTTTTCTTTACCGGGCGAGCGAATGCCATGGCAGGGCGACATCTCAAGAATGCCGCGCTCAACGCACCAATTAAACAATTTGCGGATAGCAGCAAGAGAGCGGTTCGCCGCTATTGGCTTACCAGCGCGCATATAGCTATCGAGTAACGCATGGACTTCGGCTTTTTTGATAGAGGCAATCGGGCGGTCTTTCCACAGCGGGATAATCGCTCTATTGAAATAATCGGCAGTGCCTTTCCAGTGCTTGTTTTTCGGCTTGGCGTAGCGCTCAATAAACTCATGCGCCACATCCTGAAACTTATCGACATTAATGGCGTGTTTGGCGGCTTCTTTTTCCAACACCACATCCACGCCGCATTGGGACTTTTCGAGAATGTCTTGCGCGGCACGGCGGGCATCGGCGAGTCCCATAGTAGGGTAGCGCCCGAGATTCTGGCGACGTTGTTTGCCATTGACCCGATACACCATCATCCATGTTTTAAGACGCCGTTCACTGATGCGTAGTCCCAAATTAGGAATAGCGGCGTCCCACACTTCATAGCGCCCTTTGTCAGGGACTTTGAGGTTTTCAACGGCCTTGGTGGTTAGGTTTACTCTCTTGCGTTGCATCGGTATCTCCTTATTCAAAAAGCAAGAACAAATCGGCTGTAAGCCGCTTATTCCCTTGCGTTCAGCGATAAGAAGATAATATTAGGAACTCAAGATTATGTACACGGTTCATTGCAAGAATATTCTACTATATCAGATAGATACTGGAATATTCAGCGCGGAACAAGATTGCGATATAAGCATTGCCTTTTCATTTGCTCGTAGGGCTGGTAATGAGTCGCAGGAAAATCGGTGCAAAATGACTTTCAAGAAGCTAGAATTGAAGATTATTTGTTTTTTGACGCAAGTCATTGTGTTGGGGCGTGCCTATTTGGGGAAAGGAATTCACCAATATACGTTGGCACGATTATATGATGAAGGGATCGGATTTAAGCAGTCCAATGCTCTTGCCCATAAATGGTATTTTCGGTCTGCAAAAAATGGATACTTTGAAGCGCAGTATAACTGGGGCTTGATAATTTACGAGGCTGCAAAAAATACAGAAGATTATAAACATGCATTGTACTGGTTCGAATTAGCGGCAAAACAACAAGACGAGATGGCACTGTTTAACATAGGTATTATGTTCTATCATGGTCAGGGCGTTCTCAAAGATGTTGAGAAAGCCGTTGGTTATTTTGAAAAAGCAGCTGCATTAGGAAGTGAGGATGCAACAGAACTTTTAAGGCAGCTAAATACTGTCGTCTCCATTTCGGATACAATTTAGAAAATTGTCAATGCCCTTCATACTCGATGATGCCTGACATAATGCCGTGGACTACAGCCTGTGTTCGACTATAAACGCCCAGTTTGGCTTTTGCATTGTCTAGGTGCTTTGCAACGGTATGTTGGCTGATATTCAATATTTTAGAAATATCCCAATCGCTTTTGCCGTTCGCTAGCCATTGTAAGCACTCTGCTTCTCTAGAGCTAATGGAATTTAATATCTTTGTGGGTTTTGCGGCGGAATTAATAAATTCCGTTGCCAGTGAATGATACAGCAATGCTAATGCATGTAGCTTGTCCAAATGAGAGGCGCAGTAAACGGGCAAGTCTTTTGCGGAGAAATCGGGAACCAGCGTGAGCGTCACCTTTTTCCCTTCAAGTGACGGTATTGGAAATCCTATTCCTTCGCATATATTAAAATCACTCGCTTCTCCAAAAAAATGTCGCTGGCGGATGTCCAGCTCTATTCCTTTTAGCAAATCGCTCCAAGTGAAAGGGAGTAGCTTTTTAGTAGATTGTGAGACTAGAGGGTCAATTTTATCGTAACGATTTTCAACATAGCGTTCAACCCATGCCTTTGGATAATTATGTAGAATGGTCGGTTCCGCCGAAGCTTTTTTGGGTGAAACTTGATAGGCCCATGTGCTTAATCCCAGACGTTTTACAGACGACCCAAACAAAGCATTTAGTTCGTCAAGCGAGTGTACAGATGGGGCTCTTTCTAAGAATTCTTCAAAAATGTGTCTCTCAATAGTCGGCATATTCTGCAATGCTCTATTTTAACACGATAATAGTAGTATAGTCAATTACGAGTTTCAGGTATTTTTTGCAAGCTATCATTGTGTTTCATTCATCTCAATAAATCAAGGAGATGAAAAATGCAATTATTACTTATTTCCGGCAGAGAGCACGACATTTATGGGAATGCCTTAACGTCTATGCATAGACTGCGGCACAAAGTTTTTATTCAAAAGCTGAAATGGCCAAAATCGCGCAAAGGGCCAATTCATGCCGTGAGTGGCATGGAATTTGACGATTTTGATGTTGAGGAAGCATATTATATCGTTCATTTGCACGAAAGTGGTGTTGTCGATGGATGCTTGCGTATGCTTCCTACAACACAACCCTACTTATTAGGCGAGTGTTACCCCAACTTAATTGATGGCGAGGTGCCATGTGCTGTGGATGTATGGGAGGTCAGCCGTTTTGCAGCTGATACAAGTTTAGCTCCCGACAATATTCTAGCGCTTTTGCTGTGTGGCATGATCGAATTTGGTTTGGCGCTGTCTTTAAGAAGTATCATTTCTGTTTCGGATATTCGCATTGAACGGTTGATTGATAAGGCGGGATTAAAACGGGAACGTCTTGGGAGTACACTTTTTACAGGCACCGATACCGCTGCAGCAGAGCGCTACGAAGTGAGCGTTGATGCTCATCGTGCGTTACAGAAATATATCAAGGTGAAAGAGTCCGTTCTAAAGAGAACGGAGATTCTCGATTCGAATAAAATGGCAGCATAATATGGAAAATTTACCGGCAACCCAAAAAAAACTCCATCGAAACGGTATTATCGCTTCTCTTAAGTATTTACGCGATAGAGCAGAGGAAATGGATTTTCCAAATACCTCAAGAATTCTCAATCTTGCCGTAACGACGCATCTTAGTGAATACAACGTACGCGTTGTTAAAATAAAAGAAAAATCAATTCTAGAGAGATAACCCATGTTAAATAAAACAGTTTACAGAGAGGATACATATCTTGAAGAAGATGTTTCGACCCTCATTACAAAAAACATTATAATTGGAAAGAAACGCACAAGTATAAGGTTGGAGTCCGAATTGTGGGAGCTTTTTGGAATAGTAAGTAGTTTGGAAGGGAAAAGTATTAATCAGCTGGCTACCTATATCAGCCATAACGCTGATGCATCTAAAAGTTTCACATCCTTAATAAGAAAGTATCTTGTCAGATTTGTTTTATTAAAGATCAAAAACATCTCGCCTCAGTGAAAGGGAATCACATCAGCTGTATTCGGCAGTGTTGGTTTGGAATGCCAATATGTTGTATGAACAATATGCTCAAGAATATTTTTTTTTGGATAAGACTTAAGGGTTTTTTTTACACTAACAGGCTTAAGGGCATAAGCGTTCTTGCTTTTTAATAGATTAGTGCATGTGGCCAGTGTTTTGCGCGCAAGAACCCTTGCCTGATCCATTGTAGAACAGCTTAACGAGCGTTCCTTGAAGTCTGGAAAGTATACAAAATAACGGTCATTGTCTTCTCGCACTATCAGTGCGGAGAAAAGGAGTGTATGATTGCCCATTTATCAGCTACAAAAAAATAGTTTAGATGAAATAATGACGATTAAAGTAGCTGCATTCTTAGCAAAAGTAAATGGCTATCGATGAAAAATACTTTAGAATTAAAGATTGCATACACAATTTCTTGGAAAATGATTCCACTGTATCAGATAGATGCAGGAATATTCAGCGCGGAACACCGCAGTACATGCAAACAAAAACGCTGAAACCCATGGGTAACAGATGGGTAACATTTTGGCATGAATACGGGTTTTACCTCTTGTTCCGTCCTGAACCATAAAATGACAGAAAGATATTCAGAAACAGCAACTTAAGTGTCCTTGCTGTACCCTGCTGATACATGGTATTTAGCTAAAACGCTGGATTTGTAATCATCAGGTCGAGGGTTCGAATCCTTTCTGCGGCACCATTTCTTTATTTCACGAGAAATCCTCGACAAATATCATTCTGGTTCGACGATAAGGCGTTAGCCTTAGGCGCGGTAGGCGAAGCCTCTGAATCCTCTCTGTAGTATAACTGCAATCCTTCTGTAGTCATTTCCAAACAAACTTGCACACGTCTGCAAACTTCCTTTAGCCTCGCTCTAGTACGGAAGTGTACACGTTCGCACAGGAGCAGTCGTATTGGCTGCGCCGCCACTTCGTGGTCGTCAGTGGGCAATGTTATTTTGAAACGACTATATTAGGAGTATAGCGTCGCTCTTATTTGTTAAGCTTCCGTTAATATGTGGGTAGTATGATTACATGTCTGCTTGGGTAAGTGGATATAAACACAATAAAAAATAAAAACAGAATCTGCAGATTATGATATTTAAGCGCATATTGTTGTATACCGTATCATTTTCGCTACTCAACAGCGGTGTTGTGTGGGCGAATCCGCTTGGAGGTGTGGTGGCTGCAGGGCAGGCGGAGATTGCAGGGCAAGGCACAGGAAATGTGCAGATTAACCAAGCAACGGATAAGACGGTTATTAATTGGAATAGCTTTGATATTAGGCAGGGTGAGACAACGGAATTTAAACAGCCGAGTGCTAATAGTGTTGCGCTGAACCGTGTGACGGGGAGTGAGCAACGGGCAAGTGAGATAGCTGGAAATCTTATTGCTAACGGCAAGGTTGTTCTGGTCAACCCTAACGGGATATTTTTCGATAAAACAGCGAAAGTGGATGTGGCAGGCTTGGTAGCAAGCACCGCCGACATCACGAATGAAAATTTCATGGTCGGGCGCGGCAATTTTGACATTAAGAACCGGCTTTGTTGCACAAATAAACAGGAGCGTTAAAAGCCGCCGAAGGCAAGGGATAAGGAGGCAGTCAGGCAGCGATTTTATAGGTGTCTGGCATGCCCAATCTGGTCATGGTGTTGAGAGCCTTGATAATGAGCGCTGATTCTTGTTG
>CANGXP010000022.1 GCA_947457935.1 Alphaproteobacteria bacterium
GCGTGCGTAAATCTCGCTTGGGTTATCCTTAAACGCGCCGCATATGCCCTCAAAACTACCGTCTATCAACTAAAAGAAAAATTACTCTATGACTATGTATATTCAGCGTTGAATAATCCACTCAGACTTGTGATGTGAATCACTCAGCGTTGAATAATCCACTCAGACTTGTGATGTGAATCACTCAGCTGCGTAAGTCCTGCCGAATATAAGGAAGCAAAGTATGCCTGAAGAAAACGATGCAGTAACCTCACTTCTTGAAAAAATGTTCAACGATATTGATGTGGTCGATCGTCAAGTTCCAGAACAAAAAGATAAAATAGGTGAAATAGTCAGTCGTTTTTTTGAGGATGTCGATAACCTTGCCGATCCTTATTATACAGACGAAACAATCCGCACTCTTTGCGAAACACAACAATCACTTCGAGCGATTACTCTGTCGGAGAATGTTAATAGTCCTAAAAGAGCTTTACTAGACAATGTATTCTTAAAATTTTCTAGCGAGTTGAAGAATAGGGGGCTGGGGTATAATTCTGATGGAGGGTATGTGATTCCCGCTTCTCCAGAACTGCTGGTTACAAGTGCCACCCCCTGCGAAGATCTAGAGCGTATAACATTGTGGCTTTTACAGAAAAGGCATCCCCAACATTTGGGGCAACTCGCGAATACTTTTTCAAGCGAGGTGAATTTTTTTATGTCGGATTTCAATAAAATCACGCTAACACGCGCATACACTGGCTCTTTAGATGCAGAAAGTGGTGAAAGATTGACTGTTCGGCGAGCACAAGCATTGAGCAATGCAGCAGCGCAAATTGGCGAATTTGAAAAGGTTGTTGATAATTTTGCAAACAATATTACGCAAGTTGAGAACGTGCTAGAAGCGAAGATGCAAAGCATTAAGTAGCGGTTTAAGAAAAATAACGCTCTGTTTTTCCACCCCCTTTATTTAAATTTAGGGGGTGGTTTTTTTTGCCTTTTTTCTACGCAATAATGGCCAATCCTTTATGGTACACAAGCGTCAACAGGCGTAATGCCGTGCCATTCGGTTTTTTAATCCCGCGCTCCCAATCAGAGACTTGGTTTTTTGACACGTTCAAATAGCGTGCAAATACGGGCTGTGAGGCTTGCTCACGCTCGCGAAGAGCGCGAATGTCTTCAGGATTAAACGGGCGCACGGTGGTCAAGCACGCATCATCAAACTGCCGCATGGTCTGTTTAGAGAGTGCGCCCACACGGTGCATCGCTTCCGCTGTTTCATGGATCGCCGCCATGGCATCGCTATGATAGGTCTGTTGCATGATATACTATCTCCTTCCACCCTTCTTGCTCAACTAACGAATCAATTTGTGCATCGCTCATGGATAAAAAATCAGCCGCTAAAACACGAAATGCCTTTGTTTCTTCTGGTGTTATGTTTTCTCGGTCGCTTTTTGCAAAACCATAGACAAACAATGCTTTATCTCCTGTGCGAAACAGGATGATTGTTCTGTAGCCCCCCGACTTTCCTGCGCCTACTCGTGCAATGCGTTGTTTAATAACACCACCGCCAAGGTCTGCATCAGTCAGTCCTTTTTCTGCTTGTTCAATCGATTTGTGCAACATGGCATCCGTAATGCCTTCTTTTCGTGCAAAACGATTAAACCAGACGTTCTTTAGGATTCGCAATGCAATCTCTCTGCTTTTATAAATATCACGCTTAGCATGATATTTCAAGTTATTTTACTTTTCCCCAACAGGTTCTTCCAACCGTTGAAGCCACTCTTTTTTTGTCTCCTCAAACGTATTCTCAAGAATACTCTGCCGAACCGTCCGCATCAGTGTATTCATAAAATGGATATTGTGGATAGACAGCAAGGAATGTGCAAGCGGCTCGCCCGTGCGCACAAGGTGATGGAGGTAACTCCGTGAGAAATTGCGGCAGGTGTAACAAGTGCAATGCTCGTCTATGGGGCGTGAATCATTTCTATAACGCGCATTCGGCAGATTAATCCGCTCTTTATTATTCACAGTAAGTGCCCCGCCGTGCCGCGCAAGGCGTGTGGGGTGCACACAGTCGAACGTATCAATCCCTTGGCTCGCATGTTCCCAAATATCGCGAATACCGCCTATGCCCAACAGATGCACAGGGCGATCTTTACGCAAATATTGCGCGGTAAACCGCACCACATCATACATTTGTTCGCGATTCTGCCCTAAACTGCCGCCAATCGCATGGGCAAAGAAATTCTCCCCATTCAAGAACTCAACGCTTTCTTTGCGGAGGTCTTCATAAATCCCGCCCTGCACAATGCCGTAAAGGGCTTGTTTGCCCGTATCATTTTTCTCAAAATGGGTGAGGCAGCGTTTCGCCCAGCGGTTGGTCATGTAGAGAGATTTTTGTGTATAGGCTTTGTCCACATTAAAGGGGGTGCATTCGTCTAACACCACCACTAAATCTGCGCCCAACTTACGCTGAATATCCATCGCATCTTCAGGGGTAAGCGTGATTTTACGACCGTCAACGTAAGAGCGAAAAGTCGCCCCATCCTCTGTAATTTTCAGTAGGCTTTTTTCATTTTTGCCTGTCCGTCTACCTTTAATTTCATCGGCAACATGCCCGTGCCCCATGCTGAAAATCTGAAAACCCCCTGAATCGGTGAGCATGGGGCCTCGCCAGCCTGTAAATTGCTGCAAGCCCCCTTGTTGCTCCACCACATCGGCGGTTGGCTGCAACATCAGGTGATAGGTATTGGCAAGGATAATTTCTGTGCCTTCTTCACGCAACACTTGCGGGGTGGCAACGCGGGTAGCCGCTTTTGTTGCACAAAAAATGAAAGCGGGTGTGTGCACATCGCCATGCGGGGTTTTAAGAATACCAGCGCGTGCACCCCCGCTGGTGGCTTCAATGCTGAATTGGAAATTTTTATACAGTGACATCGCTAGTTTTTTTCACTGTATCCTGCTTGCCCCAAGAACGCGCTAAATACATAAACGGTGTATCAAGAAGCGCAACCACCACGCGCAACGCATATGTGCCTAAAATATAGGTGAAGATGACTGTATTCCATGACATATCACCGCCCGCGCCAAACACCTTCCATGCAAGCACGCTAAACACAATACTATCGACAAGGGCAGAAATAAGCGTGGAAACATTGCTGCGCAACCACAAGTGCTTGTCGCCTGTTTTGCCGCGAATCCAGCTATAAATGGTAATCTCTCCCAACTGGCTGATGATAAATGCGCACATGCTCGCAATAAAAAATGCAGGGGCGGGGAGGAAAATCGCTTTCATGTAGTCTTGATATGGCAGATTCCATGCCATTTCCTCACCTGCTTGTTCAGGCGTGAGGGGGGCGTAGCCTAGATTAATCACCATGAAAATGGAGAATAATAAATACGATGCAAACGACAGCCATACAGCTTTACGGGCGGCTGCTCGTCCATAGAGTTCATTGAGCACGTCAGTTGCAAGGTAGGTTGCGCTAAATAAAATAGTGCCCAACGCAACAGGATTATCAAACACAGAAAACTTGACGGATTTCAACACTTGGATGTTGGCGGCAATAATTGCGAGGGGAATAAAGGCATAAAGCCCCGCCGCTCCAAAAAATCGCACCATCAACACAATACCGCCATAGGCGGCAAGCATCATCATCGGCCAGATATATTCTGGCTGAAGTGCGTTAAGGTTGTTTACAATAAGTTCAAGAAAATTTGACACACAAAGAGGCACTCGTATGGTTGTTCAGAAAATACTATTTAAAGCGAAGAAAACGCTGCCCCGTTTTCTGTAAAACACTATGCCGCAACAGGAACTGCGGCTTTTTTAATTTTTGCCCGCACAGCGCGTGCTGTTTTAGACAATTGTTCTGCATCAGCTTTCAGCAAGAAGGCATCCAACCCGCCGTTGTGCTCAACAGAGCGCAGTGCGTTCATGCTAATGCGGAACGTGAAGCTCTGGTTCAACGCAACGCTGGCGAAGGTAATGTTCTGCAAATTAGGCAGAAAGCGGGTTTTGGTTTTGTTATTGGCATGGCTCACGTTATTTCCAACGAGAACACCTTTGCCAGTTAATTCACAGCGACGCGCCATAATTCTATTCCTCTAGATTAGGGGAGTGACAAATATAGAAAATTTGGGGCAACGTCAAGCAGATTATCTACTTGTTTAACGCACCGTTTTCCGCATACTTGAGGCATGATAGACGCAAAAAAATACCTTCATACAGAAATTCTTGAACACCAAGCTGTTGTTGCAAACTTGCTGCAAGCGGTGGAGCAGCCGTTTCTTGATTTATTAGCCGCGTGTGAAAATACCTATCACAATGGCGGTAAAATTGTTTTTTTTGGCAATGGGGGCAGTGCGGCGGACGCTCAGCATCTCGCAACAGAACTAACCGTGCGCTATAGCAAAAACAGGAAACCCATCCCCGCCCTTGCGCTTACCACAGATACCTCCGCCCTTACCGCGATTGGCAATGATTATTCTTTCGAGCATTTGTTCGCGCGGCAAGTCGAAGCGTTATGTAGCAAAAATGATGTGGTCATCGGCATTTCCACCAGTGGAAAAAGCCCGAACGTGTTGGCGGGTCTTAAAGCCGCAAAAGATATTGGTGCGGTTGCATCTGCCTTTACGGGCGGAACAGGGGGGCTTCTTGGCGGTCTTGCTCGCCCGCTACTTATTGTGCCTTCCACTACAACCGCCCGCATTCAAGAAATGCACATTACCTTGGGTCAGATATTGTGTGGGGCGTTGGAATTGCGGTTGGGGTTACTAGATTAGAAAAATTCTAAAGGAATAGTGATTTATTTGTTGTAGGCACAATCGGTCTGTCTTCTTCCCTAAAGAGTACGGATTGCAGTGCCTCGTTAACATTGTTTGATACGGTAGTAGTTTGTTTGGGTAGCGTCTTGTCTTGATTTCGCCACTTGTTAATAACCTTTGATACTTTGTCAGTTGTCCATGTATCGCGTGACCAGAAATCAGAAAAATTCACCGTTTCACTGCGTGGACGGATTTGTGCAGGTAATTCTGATAAGGTAACGCGGACGGGAAGCTGTACGCCTTCACCGCTAATAATCGCTTCTTGGTTTCGCAGTGCAGGGAGTGCAGCCATTAAGCCTATGGCTGTTTCGGGCATAGATTTTTTCACAAACGCTTGGTCAACTTCACTGCTCATACGCAACGTAATAAGCGTGTTGCATTGTGAAACGATGGTTTCTGATATTAGCGAGGGGCGTTGTGTAATGAGACCCAATCCAATGCCATATTTACGCCCTTCTTGCGCGACGCGTGCCAAAAGCGTCCGTGTTTGACGAAAACCCTTGCTTTCATCGCGAGGGATATAGCGATGCGCTTCTTCACAAACAAGAAGAATAGGCATGCGTTCAACATCCATGCTGTGTACAGAAAAGTCGAAAATTAAACGGCAGATAATAGAGACAACAACGTCAACAATTTCTGTCGGCACCGTAGAAAGATTAAACACAGCAATAGGCTTGCCGTTGACGGGCATCCGTAACAAGCGACCAAGAATCTCAGCAAATGTATCGTCAACACGCAAGCCTGTAAAAATGAATTTGTAACGTGCATCTCCTTTAAGTTGATGAATTCTTGATTTTAATCTTAGATATGGTGCATGTCCGTTAGGTTGATCTAGCTCTCCTTGTTTTTCATCAATATATCGCAACACATCGCGTAGTTGATAAGGCATAGGGTTGTTTACGGTTATTGCGCTGGGATCTTTAATATCCATGTTGTACAATACTTTTGCTTGAACAATAGCATCACACAACAATGCTGCTTCCCGCTCTGCTGTTGGAGATTGCCTGTCAACGAAAATCTCAATCATTTCTTCGCTGTTGAGCAACCAATACGGCAGGTGGATGTTATCCGTATCAAGGATCTCCCCTTTTTCTGGAAAAGCGGCGGAATATTCATTATGAGGATCAAGTAAAAGAACGCGACCTTGGGGATAAACATCTAAAATCGAATGTAATAGTAATGCTACAGTGCATGATTTGCCTGTGCCCGTTGTGCCCAAAACAGCGAAATGATTGGCAATCAGGTTATTTGCAAGAATGTAAGCAGGGATAGTATTGTTTTGCTGTAAGGTGCCTACGCGAAAACATGGCTCATGAGGACGCGCATACACCTGCATTAAATCGTCCTCTTCAGCAAGAAAGATCTCCGCATATAGTGCGGGATATGTTGAGATACCGCGTTTAAATTTTAATTCTTGAGATTGTGAGTTTTTGAAAACAATCTCACCCAAAAGATTGATATTGAGGGTGCAGGGTGTGGTGGATGCGCGCGCACTAGATTGTTCTTGCACGCTCATGCTGCAGATCATGCCAAACACAATACTGCGCGGCGTGGAAATTTTAACAAGGCTGCCAATTTGAATATTTTCTAGAGAGGGAAATTTCCCCTCTTGTTCAGTATTTTGCATCAAGGTTGCGCGCAAAGATGCACCATCTATCGCGGTTACAAAAGCAAAGGGTGTATTAAAGTGCGGCATAATTTGATGATAGGAGAAAGGTTGTATTTTCCATACTATAATGGCAAGATATAAAAAGTTGATTAAGGTTGAAAATTACGATGCGTATTCAAGGCACAACACCGTTCACTTCGCCAGTCACCCGCAAAGCGGGCGGGACGAAAGACAAAGCAGGCGCATTTTCGTCGCTTGTGGAAGGGGCGAGTGAGGATGGCGCAGAAACTTCAGCAACTGGCGGTGCGCGCGCTAGCAGTGCTGTGTTGTTTGCACAAGAAGTTGATGTAACGGATGAAAACGGGCGGCGTAATCAACAAGCGAAAGAATATGCAACAGGCTTGCTGGATCAGCTAGACAGAATTCGTATGGGCTTGTTAGGTGGCGGATTGTCCCGCGATCAATTACAGAACTTAAGCAAAATTATTACCCATCACCAGCAAGCAGCAGCAGACCCCAAGCTTAATGATATTTTGAAGGATATTGAATTACGTGTGAAAGTAGAGCTCGCGAAGCATCTGGCGGCCTCTTGAAATAACTAGCTTTTACACATAACATTGCTTATAGACGATTATCTTAAAAGAGATAATATGAGGCGACAATGACATCACCGCTACTCCCCCCCGATTACATTCCTTCTGAAAAAGAAGAGTTCATGAATCCGCTTATGCTCCAGTATTTTCGTGAAAAATTACTAGAGTGGAAGCAAGAAATCCTGAACGAATCGACAGAAACACTCCATCATTTGCAGCAGGAAAGTCTGCATCAGCCTGACATGACGGATAGGGCATCGCTAGAAACTGATCAGGCGATTGAGCTGCGCACCAGAGATAGACAGCGCAAGTTGATTGCAAAAATCAATGCGGCCTTGCAGCGTATTGAAACAGGAGAATATGGGTATTGCGAGGAAACAGGTGATGCGATTGGCATCAAGCGTCTGCTTGCGCGCCCCATCGCAACTCTGAGTTTAGAGGCGCAGGAACGTCACGAACGCTATGAAAAGTCGCATCGGGATGATGACGAGTAAACGCTTATCCCTTAAACCCCATCGCCACTAAATAAATCTCTGCTGAATCCTTGCGACTTGCAGCGGGCTTCGCGTGATACGCCTTTGCAAAGCGTTGTTTCACTGTTTTTAGAAGGTTCGTTTCCGTCCCGCCTTGTAGCACTTTACAAACAAAACTGCCATTGGGGCGTAGCACGCTGCAAGCAAACTGAAATGCATTCTCGCATAAATTCACAATCCGAATATGATCGGTGGGAGTATGCCCTGTGGTGGGGGCGGCCATATCGCTTAGCACGCAATCAACGCCGTGTTCGCCAATTTCACTGTTGAGCGTGGTTAAAGCCTCTTCACTTAAGAAATCTTGTTGAAAAATACGCACCCCTGCAATGGCAGGAAATTCCAAATAATCCATCGCAATAACCGTGCCTTTGCCTTTTTCCGCATGGATGATTTTTGCGGCAACTTGCGACCACCCCCCGGGGGCTGCCCCTAAATCCACCACAACCATCCCTTCTTTAAGGAAATGATATTTTTCTTGGAGTTGTAATAGCTTGAAGGCAGCACGGGAGCGATACCCCAGCTTTCGCGCCTCTGCCACATAGGGGTCGTTCAGTTGACGTTCTAACCATAATGTTGACGACAGCGTCCGTTTATACGAGGTCTTTACTTTCTCATGTAAAGAACGCCCTGAGGGGTTGTTATTGGGCTTCTTTGTTACCATGATAGTGTAATCCTAATCGTAATATTGGGGGAGAGCTTGCGGGTCAATGCTATCAATTGTTTTATAAATCGCATCGCGCCGTTCGATATTATTAATGGCTTTATACACTTCCATTGCATCTAAATAATAACTCAACGCTTTTGGGCGATCTGTTTTAAGCAAGGCGGCCCCCATGCTTTCCCTAATTAATCCCACCATCAACAGGTCATTGGCGACTTTGTAAATTTCAAGCGATTCTTCGTACAGTTCTATGGCTGTTGCGGCGGCTTCTGGTTCCGCAACAATAATTGCATCGGCAAGAATCATAATAAGGCGTGCTGCTTCTTTGGGGGTGTTCGCTTGTGTATAATACCGAATAACTTGTTTGCTGGCAGTAATTGCTTTTAAATACGCACCTTGTTTTGCATACACATCCATGACGGCAGTATATGTTTTTGCGAGAAATAACGGTGATTGTTGCGTTGTTGCAAGGCTCATCGCATCTTGTAACAGCTTTGTGCCTTCTTCAGAATCATTCAACAAAAGCCGCGCTTTGGCTTCTAGCAGAACGGCATCAAGAATATCCTCGGTTTTATTCATGCCGATAGCAAGGCTTCTTGCGGTATAAGCAGCGTCTATTGTCTTATTATATTTTCCTTGGCTATAATTGGTTTCTGCAACACGAAGATTTTTCTGCATATTTTTAAATGCGTTATCGCTCTCAAGAAGACCGCTGAAGGTATTTAGAGCAAACGCGAGTAAACCGATGGCAAAAACGCCGAGCAATACTGCTTTAACGCGCCAAAACGAGACGGGTTTGCCGTTAGCGGGGGGCTTTGTTTTGAATCGCGTTAAAAGTGTTGATAAAAATTTCATTTTTTCGTCATAGACTGAATCACTAGAGTAGAGTATACTATAAAATATACATACTGAGAATATATAAAAAAAGACGGTTTCTTACAAAAATACGTAAGAGCTTTAAGCGTTATTCCCGCATTTTCTTGAGGGAGGATATAGTTATTATGGCATTCTTTAGTAAAGTAATGAAAAAAGATACCGCTGCGCCCTTAAGTGTGCGTTGGGGAGAGGCTGCCGTGTTGGCGGAAGACCTCTGGAAAGCGGTATTGCCAACAGATCCCACCCTTATTGAGACCACGCTTTTTTCGCTGCTCACCCAAGCAAAGAACGGCTTTCTTACGCTTGATAATGTGGTGTTACGCGAAGGGGATACGTTCAGTATTAAAGACATCGCCTCAGGCAGCCTTGTGTATTATCACGCAGAAACAAATTCCGAAGAAGACTTGATCGTAGTCGGGTGTCAGCAAAACAGCGTTGCACCGCTTGAGATTGCTCTCAAGATTCTTGCCTAACATCTTTAAAAAACCGCGTCAGTAACTCTTGTGCTGCTGTTTCTTCCACCCCCCCAATAACTTCAGGTTTATGTAGGCATGTTGGGTGCGTGAAAATCCGTGCGCCATGGTCAACGCCGCCGCCTTTGGGGTTATATGCCCCAAAGTACAGCCGTCTAATTCGTGCATAGCTTATTGCTTGCGCACACATCGCACACGGCTCTAGCGTCACATACATATCGCAATTTTCTAATCGCCAATCGCCCACTATCTGTGCTGCCCGTTGTAGCGCAAGAATTTCTGCATGGGCGGCAATGTCTTTGCGGCTTTCAACCAGATTATGTGCGGCGGCGATAACCGCGCCCTCACGCGCGACCACTGCTCCAATCGGCACTTCTCCTGAGGCAAATGCTTGTTGCGCCTCTAACAGCGCGTGCTGCATTAGGGATAGAGTTTGTGGGTTTTCCATGACTCTTCATCTGTTTTTCTGGTGAAAATGGTTCTATCATGGAGGCGATGCGGCCTGTCTTCCCAAAATTCAATCTGTGTGGGCACAACACGATAGCCCCACCAATGCGGTGGACGCGGCACGTCTTTGCCCTCAAATTGCCGGGTTATATCTGCAATTTTAGCCAAAAATGTCTCGCGTGTATCAAGCAATGCTGATTGATCAGAAGCCCATGCTCCAAGGCGGCTTTCCCTGCCACGACTTGCAAAATACGCATCTACTTCTTCAGCAGAAACAGGCGTACAGGTGCCTAAAATTCGGATTTGTTTGCGTAAGGATTTCCAGTGAAAACACAAAGAAACGTTTGGGTTTTGCGCAATATCTCGTGCTTTCTGGCTATGGGAATTGGTGTAAAACACAAAGCCCCGTTCGTCATGCCCTTTCAGCAGCACCATCCGTGTAGAGGGCTGCCCTGAAGCGTTGACGGTAGCAAGACACATTGCATCTGGGTCATTCAGTTCCACTTTTTTTGCGGCTTCAAACCAGTTTTCAAAAAGCGTGAAAGGATTATCCATGCTGCCATTCTCCTTGTGATAATAGCGCAAACAGTGTCCGCAATCCCATTGCTTCTCCCCCTTCAGGGCGACCACTTTGCATACTCATGTTCCACGCCATGCAATCAATATGCACCCAACGGATAGACTCAGGCACAAATTCCTTTAAAAACAGCGCGGCAGTGATAGCCCCACCATAGCCACTGTTGGAGACATTATTCAAATCGGCGATTTTGCTATCAAGCTGCGCGCGATAGCCGTCATAAAGCGGCAGTTGCCACAAAGGGTCTTGTTGTGTTTGACTTAAACCAACAATTTTTTCAGCTAGTGCGGGCGTATTGGAGAACACAGCGGGAATTTCTGCCCCCAAGGCAACCCGCGCCGCGCCTGTAAGCGTTGCAAAATCAACTATTAAGTCGGGGGTATCTTCTGCGGCTAAATCTAAAGCATCCGCTAGAATCAGCCTGCCTTCTGCATCCGTATCGCCAATTTCCACCGTTAAGCCCTTGCGGCTTTTAATAATATCAAGCGGCCGAAACGCGCTGCCCGACACACTATTTTCCACAGCAGGAATAATCACCCGCAAGCGCACAGGCAGACGCATCGCCATAATAAGTTGTGCGAGTCCTAACGCAATCGCTGCCCCGCCCATGTCTTTTTTCATCAGCTTCATGGCACCAGCAGGCTTAATATCTAACCCTCCAGAATCAAAACACACGCCCTTGCCCACAAGGGTAAGTTTGGGGTTTTTCTTATCCCCCCATTCTAGAACAATAACACAAGGTTTGTTCTCACTCCCCTTGCCGACAGCCCACACCAACGGAAAGGCATGTTCAATATCAGTATGTACAGCAATGCTTGCATCAAATGTCGCCGCAATGCTAGTTGCAACACGGCTTAAATCAGCGGGCATCATGTCGTTTGCGGGAGTATTGATGAGATCCCGCGCAAGAAAGATAGCATCCCGCATATTCTGCACAAGCAGGGCATCTGCCGTTGCAGGCATCACCAGTGTGGGGAAATTTTTTGGTTTTGAGAGATACCGATTAAATTGATATCGCTCCAATTCCCAGCCCAAGGCAAGTGTTGTTGCCTGTTCAGGTGTATAAACGCCCTGAAGAGTGTATTCTCCTAAAGGCAATTTTTGCGGCAGGCTTGCAAGCGTCCACAAATCAATCGCTTTGCCGCCGCCCACCACAACCTTTTGCATGCTACCGTCATTATTCGGTATAAGGCAAAAGCTGTGGGGTGTTGCTTTGAAATCAGCGGTTTTTAGCCACGGTTCAGCCTTAAGGGCGGATTCAAGGTCAGTTTCAAGAATAATCTCTAGGGGAATAATACTCATGCTCAGAGTATGGCAAACTTTTGCCTACGCCGCACGGATTTTCTGTAAGAAAATTTGCGTGTCTTTGCGGAGGCCTTCTGCTTGTTCTGAAAGCATTTTGGATGCAGCAGACACATCGCCCGTCGCCCCATCTGCCTGTAAGGCAGAAGCAGAAACAACCGCAATGCTCTCGTTAATATCACTCACCTGTGTGGAAGCAATGGCAACGTTTTGCGCAATTTCATGGGTCACGGTTGTTTGCTCCCCAATGGTAGCGGCAATATTTTCTGAATACTGGCTGGTTTTGCCAATTGCTTCTCTAATCGCATCCAGCACAACAGTAACTTGTTTTGCGACTTTCTGCATGTTTGTAATTTGCTTTGCAATGTCTTCTGTCGCTTTGCTGGTTTGCCGCGCAAGGCTTTTTACTTCACTGGCAACAACGGCAAAACCGCGCCCTGCATCTCCAGCACGGCTTGCTTCAATGGTTGCGTTAAGCGCAAGAAGGTTGATCTCGCTCGCAATTCCTTCAATAAGCGAGGCAATGCTACCAATATGATTCGATGCTTCCGTTAATTCGGCAGCGGCCGTATTTGCATTGGTTGTTTGCGCCACAACATCATGTACGCTGCTGTGCGATGCACTCACCTGTTTTGCAATTTCGCGCAAAGAAGCAGACATTTCTTCTGTTGCAGAGGCAACCGTTTGCACGTTTGCTAAAGTTTGCGCAGAAGCGGTGGAGACGGTAGCCGATTTTTGCGTGGTGTCACTCACCGCATGCGCCATCACTTCTGATGTTTGGGAGAGTTCTGTTGCTGCCGCTGCAATCGAGCTAACAGTCTCACTGGTAACATTTTCAAAATTAAGAATAAGTTTTTCAATGCGTTCGGCACGCGCCAGTTTTTCTGAGTCTTCAAGCGCTTTTGCGGCTGCAATCTCACGCGCTTTTAAGCCATTTTCTTTGAAAAACTGCACGGCACCCGCCATGTTGCCAATTTCATCTTTTTTCTGCAGGCACGGTACGTTTAAATCAAGGTTACCCTCTGCAAGCCCTGTCATCACCCCTTTTAAGGCATGAAGCGGGCGCACAATACCGCGTACAATCGTCAGGAACAATCCAAATGAAACCAACAACGCAATCCCTGTTGAAATCAGCGTGTTTATTTTATAACTTGTACGCTCATGCAGGCGCACATCAAGCATCACGTTTAACGCAGCCACAGACTTTCCCCACAACACAAAGCTGGTCGCAGACGCATCATTGATTTGTTTGGTAAAGGTATCGAGTGAGAGTGTACCGCCTGTTGCAAGGCTGTTAAGCGAAGCAATCAGCGTTTCATTGGCGCGTACATAGTCTTCTAAAGCAGGCGTAACACTGGGCTTGAAATTCTCACTCACACCATAAAAATTAGCATCTTCTTTAAAGGCAGTGTCTAAGCTGGCTTTCACACGGTTTAAATCTGCTTCTTGCACCATGCTGGCAAAAATACCGATAGAAAGTTTTTCTTCTTCATTCAGCGGTGTGCCTCGTTGCAGTAAAGTATATACGGTGTTTGCAATCACATTGAGGCGGTCTTGCGTTTGCGGCAACGCCAACAAGGTCACGTCCATCGTGTAATAACTGTCTAAATCAGGATCTAAAATAAGATTAGAGGTGTCGCCTGCGTGGGCAATCATGCCGCGAATATCCGCAATAAGGGAGGTATATAGTGCTTGGTCGGTAGGATTTTTTTGTAAGTCATTCCATTTTGTAAGAACCCGATCAAGCGCAAGATGTTGCCGCCCCCGACTCGCCAAACCCTCTGATGTAAACTGCAAATCATCGCCAATACTGTTTTGCACGGTCTCAAGGGCGGCAAAATTCTCGCCCACTGTTTTCAGCGTGCTTTCCAACGCACTTTTATTGCCTTGTGTGGCTAAAAACTGTGCTTTCGTGGTATTTTCTAGTAAATCTACGAGGGGACGCTGATAGGTATTGCCTTTTTGCTCTGACTTTGTGAAATCAATTTGCGCGCTGATGCTGTCAACGAAAAAATAAAGCAAGACAGCAAGAGGAATAAGAAAAGCAACGATAACAAACGCTAACCGTTGTGAAATATTGAGAGCAGACATGATACTATCCCTATAATTGACTATAGAGAGAAATATATACCAAAGAGAATGAAAAAACGGTTAAGGACGCACAGTTTTTTCAGCTACTTTTTTTCGAGGATATGCCTTAAAAGAATAAGATGGAAATCCCCCCATCTCCCACCATGCCTCTACTTGCCCATTTGCGCGAATTAAGACGCAGGTTGGTCTATAGCCTGCTTGGGATGGTGGCTATTTTCCCTATTTATGCTCTGTTTTCCCGAGAGCTTTATGCGTTTCTTGTTGAACCCTTAGTATTATCGTTTCCGCATCCTGAGCAAAAACGCCTGATTTACACAGCACTCCCCGAAGCCTTTATGACCTACATTAAATTGGGCGTGTTTACCTCCATTATGGGCGCGTTCCCTATTATCAGCTATCAGCTGTGGCGATTTGTCGCCCCCGCTCTCTATAAACAAGAAAAGCAAGCCTTCTTGCCCTATTTATTGCTCTCCCCGTTGTTGTTCCTGATGGGGGCAGCGTTGGCGTTTTACGGAGTCATGCCGCTTGCGTTCAAATTTTTTGTGAGTTTTGAGAGTTTGCTTGATCAAAGTAGCCTCGGCTTGCAGCTTGATGCCCGCATCAGTCAATATCTCTCGCTCGTGCTTGGTATTATGCTCGCGTTTGGCTTTTGTTTCCAGTTGCCGATTTTACTCACGCTGCTCGCACGGGCGGGGCTGATAACGGCCGAGATGCTTAAAGTGAAGCGTCGCTATGCAATCGTGATTGTTTTGATTGTGGCAGCCATTCTCACGCCGCCCGATGTGCTTAGCCAGTTAGGCTTGGCTATTCCGTTGTTATTGCTCTATGAAATATCGATTGTGTGGATTAAGCGGATTGAACGACGGAAGAAATCTTCAAAAACCACTCAAAATTCTTTGGTAAACGTCTAGCAGCTCTTTTGTTGACCCTTCACGGGTAAATTTCTGCAAATACGTTTCTTTGCCGTTATGAATGAGCCTCTCACGCAAGGGAGTATCTTCTAAAACCCGCCGTATCGCCGCACTCAACGCCTCTGCATCATCAGGGGCAACCAGAAAACCATTTTCCTCATTTGTAATATAAGCAGCAGGGCCTGCCGCTGCTGCTGCAACCAAGGGCACGCTTGCCGCCCATGCTTCCACCATCACCGTGCCAAACGGTTCATAGCGAGACGGCAACACACACACATCCGCTGCATTCAGCAACGCGCCTCTGTCCTTCCGCCAGCCTAAAAACCGCACACGCTCGCTCACTCCTAACGTTGTGGCTAAAGTTTTTAATTCATTTTCCAATGGGCCATCGCCAGCAAGCCATGCATAGCATTCAGGTAAATTTACCAGTGCGTGTAATAAAGTATCCAAGCCCTTCTTGGCATGAAGCCGAGACAACGCAAGGATAACAGGCGCATCAGTAGGGGTTTGCAAAGCCCCCCTGTCAACGGGTGCATGGGTAGTTTCTACGCTGGAAAACGTATGCACAGTATAGGCATGGTCAGCCGCAATACCGCTGTCCCGAATGTGCCGCGCAATGTCAAAAGTCACGCCAATAAAATCGGTGCAATGCTTGAACTTCGCGATTTTATAATAGCCGCCCAGCCAGCCAATTACAGGGACTTTTGACCCACGCGGCACCAGTTCCGCTGCACGCCGCATCCAACAATGAATAATATCAGGTTGTTCGGCACGAATAGCTTTTTTAAGGTGCCACCGCATCCACGGCTTAAACCGAACGCTGCTCCACTGATCATAAATTTTCACGCCTGCCGCGCTTAAATCCGCATGACACAAGGCATTTTTTGAGATGAACGCTGTTTGCTGCAAATTTTTATGCGCAGCAAGCCCCAAAATTGCATCCGCTGCATATGTTTCCGCCCCGCCGTGGCTTTCTGCGGTCATAATGTGGAAGATTTTTAAGGGGGGAGGGGACATATTAGATAGTATAATAACTCTTATACCAGTCCACAAACACCTTTATCCCGTCCTCAATCGATGTGTGCGGCTTATACCCCGTCAATGCCTCCAGACCAGCCGTATCTGCTTGGGTTGCAAGCACGTCGCCTGCCTGCATCGGCAAAAAATTAATCACTGCTTTTTTATTGAGTGCCGTTTGCAATTTTTCTAAGTAATCCAACAATAACACAGGTTGACTATTGCCAATGTTATAAATGGCGTGAGACGGTGTTGTTTGGGGGGGCTTAGGAAGCAACCGCAGCATGCTTTCCACCACATCACCCACAAAGGTAAAATCCCGAATCATCTGCCCGTTGTTATACACCTCAATCGGTGTGCCTTCCAAAATCCCCTTGGTGAACTTGAAAAACACCATATCAGGACGACCCCACGCCCCATAAACGGTGAAAAACCGTAGTCCCGTGGCGGGAATACCGAACAAATGGCTGTAGCTATGCGCCATGCCCTCATTGGCCTTTTTCGTTGCGCCATACAGCGAGGTGGGGCTGTCTGCTTTCTGTGTTTCCACAAATGGGCGCTCAGTATTCAGCCCATACACCGAACTACTGGAGGCATAAATCAGATGTTTTACAGGATGATGGCGGCAACCCTCCAGAATATTCAGCGTGCCTGTAATATTGCTATCAATATACGCTTGCGGATTCTCAAGGCTATAGCGCACGCCCGCCTGTGCGCCCAAATGCACCACATAATCAGGCTTCAAACGCTGGAACACTGCCGTAATAGCGGACGTATCTTCCAGTGCCATTTTTTCAAAAGAAAAATTCGAGAATGCCCCAAGAAGCTCTAGGCGCTTATGTTTCAGCGTGACATCATAATAGGCATTAAGATTATCAATGCCCACAACCGTTGCTGTTGGGTTTGCCGCACAAAACGCGTTGGCAAAATGATAGCCAATGAAGCCAGCAGCACCTGTGAGGAGAACCCGCATGAGGGTTAATCCCCCGTCATAATGCGATCAACAAGCTGTTTCACGGTTGGGACAAACCCATTCGAATAAAACGGGTCTGACGCAAAGCGATAGGCGTTGTGCCCTGCAAACATCAGTTGCGTGTCGGTGTCTGCCCCGTGCGCAATTTCTTGCAAGGTTTTTTGAATGCAAAACGAGCGAGGATCTGCTTTTTTACCCGTTGAGTGCGTCTCATTTTCTGCCCAGTTGCTGAATTTGCAGGCAGAAAGGCAGCCCATGCAATCCGTTTGGTCTTTATGAATTTCTCGCTCTTTTTCAGGGGTCACGAACACCAGTGTTGAATCAGGTGTTCGCAATGCAGAGGTGTAGCCTTGTTTCATCCATGCCATTGCATGAGCATGATCCAGCACGGTGACATACACAATGCGGTTACGCGCTCCAATGCTCAGCTCCGTATCATGGTCGCCCACAGGCTCCAATGAATACGCAATTTGCCGTTCCGAACGCGCAATCAGATCATCCAAAAATGGATTTCGCACCGCAGAAGAATAAAACCCTGTGGGGCTAAAGCGGTTTAAAAATACATCACCCGCTTTAAGATTAAGCAGCTTCTGTTTCCATTGCGGGGAAATAGGGCTTTCTTCGGTTAATAACGGGCGTGTGCCAAACTGAAAAGCAATCGGGCCTAATTCAGGATTATCAATCCAATGATCCCACTCGCGCAAATACCACACGCCACCCGCCATAATAATGGGAGTTTTGTGCAGCCCCATTTCATTCATCATTTGTCGTAAAATCACGACGCGCGGATACGGATCTTCAGGCTTTAACGGATCTTCATTGGTGCTCAACCCATTGTGACCGCCTGCAAGCCACGGATCTTCATAAACAACCGCGCCCATGAACTCGCCAAACTTGTGAAACGCCCGTTTCCAGAGCGCCCGAAAGGCGCGTCCTGAAGACACGATCGGGTAATAATGCACTTTATATTTTGCGGTAATTTCCGCGAGTTTATAGGGCATTCCTGCGCCACACGTCACGCCATGAATAAGCCCCTTTGCGCCTTCTAAAATGCCGTGCAAAATGCGTTCTGTGCCACCCATTTCCCACAGCACATTCATATGAATACGTCCTTTGCCGCCTGACGTTTCATGGGCAATCCGCGCTTGATCAATCCCGCCTTTGATACCGAATTGAATCAGCTCTTCGTGCCGTTCAACACGGGTGCGCCCTTTATACTGCATGGGAATGATATTGCCGTTGCTATCAACAGAATCAGGGTTCGCCCCTGAAAACGTGCCAATACCACCAGCGGCCGCCCATGCTCCCGCGCTTGCGCCTGTTGAGACAGCAACACCTTTGCCACCTTCAATTAAAGGCAACACTTCCGCACCAGACATTTTCAGGGCATTTAACGATTTCACAACGTATCCTTATGAAGTTGAGAGAAAATATACTCATTTCCAAATAAAACTGCTCACGCCTGCAAACTTCCCTTAACCTCGCTCATGTACTTAAGTGTACATGTTCGCACAGGAGCGGTCGTATCGGCTGCGCCGCCACTTCGTGGTCGTCAGTGGGCAATTTTATTTTGAAACGACTATAATTTCCTTGAATTACAAGCGAGTACCTCTAGTAACTCTTTTATCGGGATGAGTGGCGAGAAAAAGTCTGACGATGCCAATCGCCCTAGAAAAGAGGGTAATAGGGGTGCTCGAATTACTCTGCGCGTGCCTTAATCTCATAGTCTTGAAAGAACGCATCCCCCGCTGCAACGGCTGCCGCTGCATCAGGTTTTTTCCGCTTGATAATATCAACAATCAGCGTTTGCTTTTCCCCATTGATTAGGGCAGCAACGGCTGTTTTAAGAGACTCAAAACCAGAGGGCTTATCAGGCGTTGTTGCCGCCAAAGACGATTGTTCTAGGCTTGCAAGCGCTTGCTTTCGCGCATCCCCCTCGGAAAGTTTTTGTGACGCCGCATACATCGTAATGCCGCGCTGCAAAATACCTTTGTTGGTGAATGAAAGCGTAGAGGTTTTGAAATCTGCATCTTTAAAGGCGGCATCCAATGCTTCTTTTTTCGCAAGCTCAGTCTGCAAATCAGCCGCGCTTGCTTTGGACATTTCTTTAAGTTTCCCCAGCAGCATTTTTGCGCCTTCTGGTGTCACGTTAGTAATGTCAGACTTTATCGAGAATCCAAAAAATTCAGGCAAAACAATGTCACTTGCAACGCGAACAGATTTTGTTGGCTCATCGTAAACATAGTCCCCCGCAAGCGAGAACGTCTCAAAACTTTTGAGAACAGCCTTGGTGAGTCCCGCAATATCAGGGGCTTTATCGCCCATCATCATCTCAGCGGCTTTAACGCGCAAGAACAATTCATCAACATTCTTGCCGCTAAACGTCAAGCCTTCTAGTTTTGCATTGGCTTTAATGGGGAAAGCATCTTTTTCTTGATAATCGCCAATGGTGATGTTGCTAATTTTAACATTCACCGCCTTGTTGGGTGCAATGGTGATGTTAGAAAAGGAGGCTAACGTTGCAGGTAAAAAACTTGCTTGTTCAATGCTAAATTCTGCCCGTCCGCCTTGCACGGGATTCGCAAATGTTATGGCAGAAAGGCGTGTTTCGCCGCCTGCTTCCCGCGTTTCGGTGAATTTCAAATCAACAACTTTGGGGCGAATATAGTCAACAAACGCTTTTGCGCGCAACGCGGTAACCGGGGTGTTTTGTAAATAGACGCTATACCCCCCATACCCCACAGCGGCGAGAACAACAACAGCGGCAACGATTTTAAGCGGTTTTTTCATGGAAATAATCCTTATTTCGGAAACAATGTAAAGAACTCTTAGCGTTGCTGCAACCCCTTAATTTGCCGCATTACTGAGATAGCTTCCAGTTGAGTTTTTGTTGTACAAGTTGCTGAAACGGCGATTCTTGCCCTGCGGGGGTTAAAAACATTAAACTCACTTCCGCAAGGGAGACAGGCGCGCCCTTAGGGCTAACCTCAAGACGAATTTTTTGTGGCTTGCTGGTTAATTCAGGCAGCCGCCCGATCAGTTGTGCGCGAATTTCTCGTGGCAGAAACGTAAATTTCTGCAGTTGTTCAGCAAAGAAACGCTGTCTGTCACTTTCCGTATTTTTAACAGAGGGCGTGTTCGTTGCTTCAAAATTCGCCCAGCGTTGAAACAAAAATTGATTGTCAATTTCAAGCATAGTGCGCCCGAGTTGAATTTGTGGCAGTTGCCACAACAGTTTTTGTTGCATCTCCTTTGTGGGCGTATTTTGCCAATTATCCAAAACATTGAGGCTCACACCGCGCAACGTGGTGGTGGCAAACGCACTGGCCGCATCAGGCAAAACCAGTTGCACACCCTTTAACGTGAGTTCGGTGGTGTCCTTGTCATGCTCATAATCAATAGAGCCATCCGCAAACGGCGACATCCCCAGCTTTTGCAATGATTCGCCAAGGTTTCCCATGCAATCTCCGCTTAACGGGATGCCATGCAGCGCGATGTATGCTTTCTCAGGCACACGCTTGCTGGAAAAAGCATTGTGCGGCTGAATTTCTGCAGAACGCGCCGTTTGAAAGCAAGGAATAGGAGGCAAGTCAGGAGTCATGTGCGTATTTTATATCCTTTCGCAATAAGGTGTTGGCTCCACGCCCATAAGCTCGCATTCACCACGGCAAGCACAATAATGCCTATTTGAATATCCCCATCTGTATGATTGGTCAGCGCATACCGCAAGCCATCAATCATAAAGAAAAACGGGTTAAAATGGGCGAGAGTCTGCCAAAAAGCGGGCAGATTTTGAATGGAATAAAACGTGCCTGAAAGAAAGGATAACGGTGTTACTACAAAGTTAGTAATGGTCGCAACATGGTCAAATTTTTCTGCCCAAATGCCTGTAAGCAGCCCTAAAAGCCCCAGCATTAACGCGCCTGAAAAGGCATAATAGAGAGCCAGAAACGGATGATGCACTGTAATCGGCACGACAAACATCATAAAAAACATCACAACACCGCCCACCACCAAGCCGCGTGTCACCGCCCCCAAAGCAATAGCGGCGGTGAATTCTCCCGCACTTAACGGGGGCAATAAAATATCAACGAGACTGCCATTAACCTTGCCAATAATCAGGGAAGACGAACTGTTGGCAAAGGCATTCTGCACAATCGCCATCATAATGAGGCCAGCCCCTAAGAACACATTAAAATCAACACCATTCGCAACAGTGTGTCCTTTAGGGTTGGCAAGGTGGAAAATCGCGAGGAATAACAAGGTGGTAATAACGGGCGCAACCAATGTTTGCATCCACACTTTCCAAAAGCGGCGCACTTCTTTACTATACAGCGTTGTAGCGCCAATCCAGTTGATAGAAGAACCCATGGTAAAAACCGTTTCCGAACAATATTTGCGAACCTTAGCGGAATACTACCTGCTTCGGTGGGCAGCGTCTACAGCGAAACTGCAAAAATATTTAGAACGGCGGGTGAAAATTGCCGCCGAGAAGGGGCGGATGGTGCCCGAGGACGCGCCGCAACTCATCCAAAACGTCATTGCGCAGCTTAAAGAATCGGGTGTGTTGGATGATGCGGTGTATGCAGCGTCCCTCCAAAAAAAGCTGCAAGCACGCGGCTATCCCCAACAAAAACAACGCCAAGCCTTGCGTAATAAGGGCATCAGCGCGGAAGATGCAACAACTGCCGTTGCCGCCGTCGAAAGCGATGATTTTACCGCCGCTTGTCTTTATGTCCGCAAACGCAAATTGGGGCGGTATCGGGGGTTTGATGCGCAAGAATACGCGCAAAAAGATTTAAGTGCATTGGCGCGTCAAGGGTTCAGTTATGCCCAAGCCAAACGCGCCCTCACGTTAGCAGCAGAAGAAATTGATGAGATTTATGGGGGAACGATGATGGGGAGTGTATTTTACGAAGGATGAGAATCATTCCCCCTCACCCCAACCCTCTCCCATAAGGGGAGAGGGGTGGGGTGAGGGGTTTTTAGAAAAATTACGCCGCCACCATGACGTAGTTTACAGACACATCATTCGTCTGCGCCCATGTTTGCCGCAGGGGATTAAACGTCATGCCATCCAGTGCCTGAACATGGCGATTATTCCCGATGATTAACTCCCCCAATTCAGACGGCTTCACAAACTTTTTCCAATCATGGGTGCCAATCGGCAGCCAGCGGAGCACATACTCCGCGCCCACAATCGCAAACGCGAACGATTTTGCGGTACGATTAAGTGTCGCGCAAAACAAAATCCCGTTGGGTTTCAGCAACGCCGTTGCAGACTTGATGAACAGCGGCAAATCATCAACGTGCTCCACCACTTCCATGCTCAGCACCACATCAAACCGCGCATCGGTGACAGCCAAGCTTTCTGCCGTTGTTGCCTGATAACTAATCTCTAAGCCGCTTTCATTCGCATGGAGGCTCGCAACGGCAATGTTTTTATCAGACGCATCAATACCTGTCACGGTTGCGCCAAGGCGTGTCATGGGTTCACAGAGCAACCCGCCGCCACAGCCAATATCCAGCAAAGATAAATTTGTGAAAGGCTTTGCTCGTGTTGCGTCCAAGCCAAAATGCGCGCAGATTTTCTCTCTGATATAGGCAATGCGAATCGGGTTAAAGCGATGCAGCGGCTTAAACGCCCCGTCAGGATTCCACCATTCCGCGGCAATACGGCTGAATTTTTCCACTTCTTCGGGGTTAAGCGTGCTCATAATAAGATATGTCCTTGGATAATACTTGCCGATTCTAGCAGACACCGCTAAAAAGCGAAACCATATAGAATTTACGCGAAACGATTGCTCGGTTTGTCATCCCCTCGAAGGAGGGGATCCACACTTTCTTAAATTAAGAGTGGATTCCCGTTTGCACGGGAATGACATCTGAACGTATTTAAAACGTTTCGCGTAAGTCCTAATATAATTTTATAGAGCACTTCATATAGAAAACTATGGCACTTCTCGTTTTAAAATTTGGTGGCACGTCGGTGGGGGATACAACTCGCATCAAAAACGTGGCGAACATTGTGAAAAAAGAACTGGATGCAGGCCATCAGGTCGCGGTGGTGGTCTCTGCCATGTCGGGCACAACCAACCAGTTGGTCAAATGGACGCAGGAAATCTCAGCCCTGCCCGATGCTCGCGAATATGACGCAGTGGTCGCAGCGGGCGAGCAAATTACCGCAGGACTCACCGCCGTTGCGTTGCAGGCAATAGGCATTCCCTCGCGCTCATGGCTTGGCTGGCAAGTGCCGATTAGAACCGATGGGATGCATGGGCGTGCCCGCATTCAAGAAATCGACACAGAAATTCTCAAAAAAACCATGCTGGATGGGCAAGTGCCTGTGGTGGCGGGTTTTCAAGGCATAAGCCCTGAAGGGCGCATCACCACCGTGGGGCGCGGCGGCAGTGATACAGCGGCAGTTGCCTTGGCAGCCGCCCTTAAAGCCGACAGATGCGATATTTATACCGATGTGGATGGGGTCTATACCTGTGATCCCCGCATTGTCACCAAAGCGCGTAAACTGAACAAAATTTCCTTTGAAGAGATGCTAGAAATGGCATCATTGGGCGCAAAAGTATTGCAAACGCGCTCCGTGGAACTCGCGATGAAAGAGCGGGTGCGGTTGCAAGTCAAATCCACCTTTGCAGAAGATGTGGCAGGCACGTTCGTTGTGACCGAAGAAGAAATGAGTGAGGCAGATATGTTAGAACAACAAGTGATTAGCGGCATTACCTACAGCCGCGATGAGGCGAAAATAACCTTGAAAGCCGTGGAAGACAAACCGGGGGTTTCGGCGAAAATTTTCGGGCCTTTGGCAGAGCAGGGCATTAACGTTGATATGATTGTGCAAAACATCTCGGAAGAGAAAAATGCGCGTACTGATATGACCTTCACGGTTACACGCGGCGATGTTGACCGCGCTGTCAAAACCTTGGAAGACAACCGCGCTGCCATTGGCTTTGCCGCTGTTCATGTTGATAAAGATGTCGCAAAAGTCTCTGTGGTGGGCTTAGGCATGCGCAGCCATGTTGGTGTTGCCCAAACCATGTTTCGCACGTTAGCAGAGAAAAACATCAACATTCGTGTGATTGCCACCAGCGAGATTAAAATCAGTGTGCTCATTGAAGAAGCCTATACCGAACTTGCCTTGCGCGCCTTGCACACGGCTTATGGGCTTGATGCGGCTTGAGGCTTTTCCATCACTTGTTCCGCACTTTTTATTAAAGCAAGTGCTGCTTTTTCCAGAGAGCGCGCTATTTCATAGCTTTCTTGTGCAGAAAAAGAGAGCTGTTCGCCAACAGTAAACTCTTTCTTTTGTGGTTTAACCTCCATGAAAAAATTAGTGTCTTCGGTTAAAGTTTTTCCGATTATTTTTTTTAGATTTTGTCTTTCGCCTGTCGTTTCCCCAGTGCCAAAAACAGTGATGGTTGTCCACATAAACTGTCTTTTTCCGTTTTCTGATGGCGAACCATCAGTCTCTCTCACAATCCCATTGTTGTGTGCTAAGCGATTCCTTATGTCTCTCAGGCTGTTTATACTGTTTTTGTCATTTTCTTCTAAGGTAATGCCGAATGTTGATTGAAGTTTTTCAATTTTACCTGCTACGCTGGCTTTGTTGAAGTTTTTGAGATTTTTTGCTTCGTCAGGCGAGAGCGCATCTAAAGGTCTTTGGCTTGAATGAATTCTTTTTCCGTTTAAAAGTAACAATAGGAAAAATTCATCCAGACATAAAGCAAAGCTCTCGATGCAGTCACGCACTAAATAACACTGCATGAAATGCTGGTAGCCCGCTAGTATGTATGATTGCTGTTTCTCTTCAGGGGGCTGCATACCGTAATTAAGCCCTGTATCTGTTTTAATCATCCATTCGGTTGGCAAGTGCGTAAGTTGTGTGTTCTCAGCAATGCATGAAAAATATTTAACTCGGTTAAAGCTCTGATCAAAAGAAGAAAAACATTTTTTTGGTGACAAAAGAATAGTTTTTTCGCTCATTTCGTATGCCCTGAACTAAAGTATTTATCTGTCTGTATCAGGACTTACGCAGCTGAGTGATTCACATCACAAGTCTGAGTGGATTATTCAACGCTGAATATACATAGTCATAGAGTAATTTTTCTTTTAGTTGATAGACGGTAGTTTTGAGGGCATATGCGGCGCGTTTAAGGATAACCCAAGC